>JAZQVJ010000189.1:0-7231 GCA_045631785.1 Eubacteriales bacterium | reverse complement strand
TGCCAGTACCGTAGAAATAGGGTTTTGCACTCTGATACATTGTCTTTTCTCCTTTCGCGGTAATCAATCAACAGCGACGGGCTGCTGGGCCTGGTGGTTGTGCTGATCGTTGGCAAAGACCTTGAGGCGGGTGATCGCCTTATCGCCGATCGAGTTCTTCGGGAGCATGCCCTTGACCGCCTTGGTCATAGCAAGCTCGGGCTTCTCCGCCATCAGGTGACGGTAGCTGGTCGACTTCAGGCCGCCGATGTAGCCCGAATGACGGTAGTAGAACTTCTGATCGAGCTTCTTGCCCGTGAGAACCGCCTTCGCCGCGTTGATGATGATGACGTACTCACCGCAATCCACGTGGGGAGTGAACTCGGGTCTGTGCTTACCGCGCAGGATGTTGGCGGCGGCAACGGCAGTCTTACCAAGGGGCTTGCCGGCCGCGTCGATCACATACCATTTGCGGCTAACAGTTTCTTTTTTAGCCATGAATGTGGACATTTTCTTTCCTCCGTACAGGTATCGTTTTTTACATGCCTGTGTATTATAACATAGGTTTTTTGGCTTGTCAAGCGTTTTTGCGAAAGAAAAAGGAGCATTTTTGCGTTTTTTGAAAAATGCTCCTGTTTTCTCTTGTTTTCTCTTGTTTTCTCCGTTTTTCAAAAATGCAAAATCATTTTTATTCCGAGCGCAGAGGGCGCTGCATCAGCCGCGCAATGGCCTCACTCGGCGCGACGCCCTCAAAGAGCACGGAAAAGACGGCAAAGACGATCGGCATTTCGATCCCCAGCCGACGCGCATCGATCGCCACCTCGCGGCAGCTGTTCACGCCCTCCACGGTCAGCTCGATATCGTGAAGCGCCTCCCCGCTGTCGGCCTCGCCGATCATGCGCCCCGCACGGTAGTTGCGCGAATGAGGGCTGAAGCAGGTGACGATCAGATCGCCAACCCCCGTAAGACCGAAGAAGGTATCACGCCGCCCCCCCTTGGCTACACCGTAGCGCACCGTTTCCACAAGGCCGCGCGTAATGAGTGCCGCCTTGGCATTATCCCCGAAGCCACGCCCCTCCAGCATCCCGGAGGCGAGTGCGATCACGTTTTTGATGGCCACGCCGTACTCGGCGCCAACCTCGTCCTCAGCGACATAAATGCGCAAATACTCGTTTGAGAGGGCATGCTGTACAACAGTCGCAACCGCGGTGTCGGTCGAGACGGCCGCCACCGAGGTGAGCATCCGACGGACGACCTCCTCCGCGTGGCTCGGACCGATCAGGGAAACCACCCCACGGTAGCAGCACCCGGACGTTGCGTCACGCAGCGCCACCGAGAGGCGTTTGCCACTCCCCGGCTCAAAGCCCTTGGCGGCATTGACAAGAACGGTATGCTCGGCAAGGAGCGAGCGCAAAAGCGGATACACGTCGGGGAATGCCTGCGTCGGCACGGCAATAACGATCATATCGTTGTAGCCGCAGAGCGCCGCAGCATCGGTTGTGGCAAAAAGCGAGGAAGGCAACGCCACATCCCCGAAATAGCGGCGGTTACAGTGGTCGGTGTTGATCTCCGCCACCTCGGCCTCACTTTTACCGAAGAGCCTTACCTCGTGGCCGTTATCTGCGAGCACCGCCGCGAGGGCCGTTCCCCACGAGCCGGTGCCAATGACCGAGGCCCTCATTTCTCAGAAAGGCGAAGCACGAGGGCTTCCTTCGTGCTGTCGAGAGGGCGGAGCGTAATACCGGCACTCTTCAGCATGCGCTTTGAGGCCAAGGTGCCGGGCGTTGTGGCGTATTTATCCGACAGATATACGATCTCACGGATGCCGCTTTGGATGATCGCCTTGGCGCATTCGTTGCAGGGGAAGAGCGCCACATAGATGCGCGATCCGGCCAGAGGACGGCCGCCGGCGTTCAGGATCGCGTTCAGCTCCGCGTGAACGACGAAGGGGTACTTCGTGCAGTTCGGGTCCTCACCCTCTCTGTCCCAAGGGAATTCATCGTCCGAGCAGCCCTGGGGAAAACCGTTATATCCCGTAGAAAGAATACGGTTGTTCTCGTCCACGATGCAAGCGCCGACCTGCGTGCTCGGATCCTTGCTACGCATCGCCGCAAGGAGCGCGACTCCCATAAAATACTCATCCCAAGTGATATAGTCCTGGCGTTTCATACATGGCTCCTTTTCTTGTTCGATGCTCTTATTGTAGCATACCGCGGCAAAAAAAGCCACACATTTTTGAAAATAATTGAGAAAGGAGAGGCCGAGGACGGGGAGCGACACCGAAAAAAGCAAGCAAGGGGCGCACGGTGTTGCCGTGCGGCCCTTATTTTTAAGGAAGATACGCGCCCCAATCAACCTGTCGCCAATCGCGCACCGCGATCGTCGCAACGGCTGTGGCCTGCTCGAAGCGACATTCCCCCGTTTTGTCATAGACCGCCGCAATCGGGAAGCCCGCCGCATGGGCGGTCTTGATCGCGTACCACGCATCCTCAAAGACCGGCGTCGCCTCCTTGGGCGTTCCAAGCGCCGAAAGCGCCTCCAGATAGATGCGCGGTGAGGTCTTGGGGGCGCCAACCTCGGCGCAGGTGAAGAATGCATCGAAGTACGGAAGAAGGCCGAGGCGGCCGAGAGTGCGCTCGGCAAGACGGCGATCGGTGAGCGTTGCGACCGCCATCCTCACCCCATGAGCGCGAAAAAGGCAAAGAGCCTCCCTGACGCCGTCCTTGACTGCGACATCCTCGTACATCGCCTCGACCGTGCGCCCAAGCCCCGCCAGGATCTCCTCGGAGGATTCGGGGAGCGCATAGGCCACACGCATATGCCGAACAGCCTCCTCGAGCGTCATATGCTCAAAAAGCCCAACGGCCTCCTCGCCGGCAGGAATACCGCGCTGCCGCAGGTATTCCCTCGGCAGCGTGTCCCACACATGCATCGAATCGAGGAGTGTGCCGTCCATATCAAAGATCGCGCCCTGCATTCTCATTCGCTATCACCTCGTAAGGTTTTGTTTTCATTTTCGCGTATTTTTGTCGGCAAAGCGACGTTTTTTATCATCGGGAAGAAGATAAGCAGCACTCCCTCGGCAAGGCTCACGGAAGCGCCCTCCCCCCAAAACTCGTTGCTGATGCCAAGGGGGAAGGTCGGACGGAGCGCCCCCTCGGTCATGGGGTACTTCAAGCCGCGAAGCGACACGCCGGAAGCGCCCGCGCCGAGCGTAAGCACCGAGATGGTACCGTAATAATCACTCGAGAACTCAAGGCGCTCGCCACCGCGGAGCGCGGTAACGGCGGTATCGTCCGCGCCGAAAAGATAGCCCTCAACCCCGGCCTCGGCCAAATGCGACAGCACCTGCAGATTAGCCACGGTATGGTCAAGGCGCGCGCCAAGGGCGCCATAGATCAGGAAGCGGTCAGCGCCGCGCGAAAGCCCCTCGCTGACAGCCAGAAAAAGGTCGGTTTCATCCTTCTCGGGCGGATGGTGGATGGCAGTAACGCCCTCGGGCGTATAGCCGAGGGAATCCATATCCCCCACCACGAGATCCGGTGTGCCGAAGGCGCGGCACGCGGCGGCGTAGCCACCGTCAGCCGCGATCACAAGCACGTCCCCGCGCGGTGGGATCGCAGCGGGAAGCGATTCCTCCCCCGCCCCAAAGATATAGCAGTCCATGATCTTTCTCCATTTTCATGTAATTTCTTTCACATCATTATACCACACCTCCGAAAAAAAGTCCACACCCTAAAAAACTTATGCAAAAACAAAAAAAGCCCTTGACAACCGCAGGGGCTTGTGCTATAATCTCAATGTTGCCGGTGGTATGCTGGTGTAGCTCAGCTGGTAGAGCAGCTGATTTGTAATCAGCAGGTCGGGGGTTCGAGTCCGTCCACCAGCTCCAAAATTCAATAGGGGGGATTTCCCGAGCGGTCAAAGGGGACAGACTGTAAATCTGCTGGCTCTGCCTTCGGTGGTCCGAATCCACCATCCCACACCAAAAAAGCCAAGTCTTATGACTTGGCTTTTTTCGTTGCCGATGACCGGCGCATCCTTCCTCCAATATGTTCTTTCTGTGAAAAATTCCACTCTACTTGACGGAGGCGCTGCTCTTACGATATAATAGAAGCATGAAGCCTTTTAGAGCTATTGTAGCTATAACCAAGAAAAACCCGGAATCCACTCATCAAACGTTAGATCGGAGTACGCTGTGAGAAAAAAGCTATTGCGTTTACGCATCCTCACCCTTGCCATCGTCCTGCTCCTTTTGGCAGCGGCAGTGGTGGCCATTGTTTATTTCGTCGAGAAAAAGCCAAAGGGCACGCTGGCGGAGGCCAGTGTCGTGCGCGCCTCGCTCTCCAGTAACCTTTCGTCCACGGGGCTTGTCAAGAACATCAGCACAAGTGCCGATGTTCCGCTGGCCGCGCTGACGCTTGAGGATCCTGAAAAGCTCTCGGAGATCGTGGAGAACGATTACACCGTGAGCCTTACCGATCTCCTCGGCGAGGGGAGCCAGGGGCCGATCCTGTACCGCGTGACTTGGGTGGACGAGGCCCTGGTCGGGAAGAAGACCACCCTGCAGACGTCGGACAGCGAACGGACGCTGATGGAGCTTGCCCCCCTCTACTTCGATTGGGAAAAGGCAGCCGAGGTCTACGCGCTCGAGGTATCGCTCGGGACGACCGAGGCCGAGGACGTGCGCGAGTATGTCCTCTCGCTGCTTCTGCGCGAGGGCGTTTCCGATGTGGACCCCTCGGCCTTCCCCGACGATTTCTGGCGTGAGGACACAGATGCCAAGATCGTCTTGACGACGAAAAAGCTCTCGGACATGATCCTTGCCGAGCTCTCGCACGTCGAGGACATCAAGTACACCCTCTCGAACTTCGTCTATGAGGAAGGGGCGGCGATCCTTTTGGACACCCATGTGTTCACGGTGGCTTACAGCGAGCTTTTCGTCAGCTTTGCCCTCAGCGAATACGACGTGGCGGGCATTCACGAGCGTATGCGCCGTGACGAGCGCGTGTACGCGGCCGTCGGCATCAACGCCCTCGGCGGACGCGAGCTGATCGCCGAGATCATCAAGATCGAGTCGGGCTCGAGTAGCTCAGGGGTTTCCTACTTCACGCTCCTTGGCCGCCTCGTCTTCCCCGAGGTGACCGAGAATGCCGATGACACCGAGCGCGGCGACTACACCTATTACGACGAATTCCTGACCGACGCCACCGTGGCCTACCTCGGCGTTGACCTCGATGACAACATTCGCGCCGAGGAGATCCTGGCCAATTACTCGGTCACGATCACCGCGCAAAAGACGGTCGTGCCCAACGCCCTCGTCGTGCCGACCAAGTGCATCTATTACGACGATGCGAAGAAGCCCTACGTTATCGTCCTTGATGCCGAAAAAAAGGAAAAGCGCGTCTATATCAAGATCACGCTTTCGACGGGTACCGATGCTGCCGTGACGGCGGCCGACGGCTATACGCTGAACGAGGGTGACGTTCTGCGCTACACGGCCGATTCCACACTGATCGGATCGCTCTTCTGATGGCCGAAGCACGTCACCTGCTCTCGCTTCACGAGGTCACGAAGACCTATCATATGGGGGACGTTCCCTTTCCCGTCCTCCACGGCATCACCCTTACCGTGGAGGCGGGGGAGTTCGTTTCGGTGCTTGGCCCTTCGGGCTCCGGGAAATCCACCTTAATGAACATCATCGGCTGCCTCGATGTTCCCGACGGAGGCACCTACACCCTCGGGCGGCGCGCAGTGGCCGGGCTTTCCGAGCGCGAGATGGCGCGCCTTCGCAACCGCGACATCGGATTTGTTTTCCAGAGCTTCCAGCTCCTGCCGCGCATCTCAGCGCTTGAGAACGTGATGCTCCCCCTCATTTACGCCAAGGTGCCACACGCACAGCGCCGCGAGCGCGCCATGGCCGAGCTCCGGCGCGTGGGGCTTGCCGACAAGGCAAACAACCTGCCCCGTCAGCTTTCGGGCGGTCAGCAGCAGCGCGTGGCCATCGCCCGTGCCCTCGTCACGCGGCCGCGCATTCTCCTGGCTGACGAGCCGACAGGCGCGCTTGACCGTTCTACGGGCGCCCAGATCATGGACATCTTTCGCACACTCAACGCCGAGGGGATCACCATCGTGATGATCACGCACGATCACAAGATAGCCTCCTACGCCTCCCGCATCGTTCATATTCTGGACGGCCGCCTTTACAGCGCCGAGGAATACGAAGCGCTGGGCGAAGGATAAGGGGGTGACGCTATGTTTCTGTTTGCGACCATCCGTATGAGCATCGCCAACCTCCGCGCCAACGCCATGCGGACCTTCCTCACCATGCTCGGCGTTATCATCGGGATCTCCTCGATCCTTGCCCTCCTGACGATCGGCCAGGGCGTGACCAACTCGGTCATTGACCAGCTCTCGGGGCTTGGCGGCAACCGTGCCACCGTCTCGATCACCGACCGTACCGTGAAGCCCGGATTTACCGATGCCGAGCTTGACCGCTTTGCCGCCGTTGAGGGGGTAGAGGGCGTTGCCCCGATCCTTTCCGGGAACCGCACGCTGACTCTTGCGCCCGAGCTGACCAAGAGCAAGTACGACGGCGTTTATACCATCTCCCGGCGCGTAATGGGGGTGAATGACTTTTACTTCTCGAATTACACGAAGAATGCCGGAATGCTGTACGGGCGCAGCATCTCACCGGACGACGTGCGCTTTCGCACCAACGTGTGCGTGCTTGGCTACGACCTTTGGCAACGCCTTTACGGCAACTATTCGCCCGTCGGTGAGATCATCAAGATCAACAACACCGAATGTACCGTCATCGGCGTGATGAACCAGCTCGTCGGCATTGACGTGTCTGGCAACAGCGCCGTCATCGTTCCCTACACCACCGCCATCAAGACCTTCTCGATGGGGCTCCCCTCGAGCTTTGATGTCGTCTTGAACTCGAACGAGGACGCCGGCGAGATCATCGGCCGCCTGCATACCCTCTGCGCGACTCTCCTCAACAGCCCTCGCGGCGAGGGGTACGCGATCGTGAACCAGGAGGAGGTCATGGACATGGTGCTGACCATCACCGACCTTGTGCTGGGTATGCTCGCAGGTATTGCGATCATCGCGCTTGTGGTGGGCGGTATCGGCATTATGAACATGATGCTCGTAACGGTGTCCGAGCGCACCTCCGAGATCGGCTTGCGCAAGGCGCTCGGTGCGCGCCCCGGCATCATACTCCTGCAGTTCCTGACCGAGGCGGTCA
>JAZQVJ010000188.1:0-2325 GCA_045631785.1 Eubacteriales bacterium | reverse complement strand
CATCGTTGGCACCTACTCGCTTGAGGAGCTGGTTGCCAGCCTTGAGAAGCCCCGCAAGGTCATGATGATGGTCAAGGCCGGCCAGGCTGTTGACGACATGATCGAAAAGCTCCTGCCCCTGCTTGAGGATGGCGACATCATCATTGACGGCGGCAACTCGCACTTCCCCGGTACCGCCCGCCGTACCGCGGACGTCGAGAGCCAGGGTAAGCTTTACATCGGCACCGGTGTTTCCGGCGGCGAGGAGGGCGCCCTCAACGGCCCGAGCCTGATGCCCGGCGGCTCGCCGGCTGCTTGGCCCTTTGTGAAGCCGATCCTGCAGGCCATTTGCGCCAAGGTCGAGGACGGCGCCCCCTGCTGCGACTGGGTTGGCGAGAACGGCGCGGGCCACTTCGTCAAGATGGTCCATAACGGCATTGAGTACGGCGATATGCAGATGATCTGCGAGGCCTACCACCTGATGCGTGACCTGCTCGGCATGAGCGATGACGAGATGCACGAGGTCTTTGCTGACTGGAACACCAAGGAGCTTGACAGCTACCTGATCGAGATCACGAAGGACATCCTGGCCTACAAGGATACCGACGGTGAGCCGATCGTTGAGAAGATCCTTGACACTGCGGGGCAGAAGGGTACCGGCAAGTGGACCGGCATTGCCGCCCTTGACGAGGGCGTTCCGCTGACGTTGATCGGCGAGGCCGTGTTTGCGCGGTGCCTGAGCGCCATGAAGGATGAGCGCGTGACCGCCTCCCGTGTGCTTTCCGGTCCGAAGCCCGCCTTTGAGGGCGACAAGGCTGCCTTCATCAACGACCTCAAGGATGCTCTCTTTGCCGCCAAGATCGTTTCCTACGCGCAGGGCTACACCCTGATGCGCTCGGCCGCCAAGACCTACGGCTGGAACCTCAACTACGGCGGTATTGCCCTGATGTGGAGAGGCGGCTGCATCATCCGCAGCGTTTTCCTCGGCAAGATCAAGGAAGCCTTTGACGCGAATCCCGAGCTGCCGAACCTCCTGCTCGATCCCTACTTCAAGGACGTTATTGAGAAGGCGCAGGCCGGCTGGAGACGCGTTTGCGCCGCCGCCCTTACGAACGGCATCCCGATGCCCGCGATGACCTCTGCCCTCTGCTACTTCGACGGCTACCGTGCCGAGCGCCTGCCCGCGAACCTGCTTCAGGCCCAGCGTGACTATTTCGGCGCTCACACCTACGAGCGCATTGATGCCCCCCGCGGCCAGTTCTTCCATACCAACTGGACCGGTAAGGGCGGCGACACGGCTGCTTCCCAGTATTCCATCTAATTTTGGAGGTAATAAAGAATGAAGCTCAGAGAAAATTATAAGTACGCGCTGGTTGTTCCTACCAGCATGGGCGTTCGCATCTGCCCGCCCGACGGCCAGCCCGTTTACGCCTCTGAAACCTTCCGTATGCAGGTGACGAGTGCTGAGACCAACGTGGCCTCGATCTCGTCCTATCTCGGTCTTCCCACGCACGTTCTGACCGCCTTTGTTAAGGATAGCCCGATCGCCAAGATGATCAAGCACAACCTGCTTGGCCGCGGCATGACCTTTGAGGGGCCTGAGGTGGAGCAGGGTGGCCCTTGGGGCTACCGCCACCAGTTCAACATCGCTGACTCGGGCTACGGCGCCCGCGGTCCTCGCGTACAGAACGACCGTGCCGGCGAGGTCGGCCGTACCCTCTCGGTCAAGGATTTTGACCTTGAGCGCCTTTTTGGGGAGGAGGGCGTTGGCGTCCTTCATCTTTCGGGGCTGATCGGCGCGCTCTCGCCCGAGACGAGTAAGTTCTGCCTTGAGCTTGCCCGTGCCGCCAAGAAGCACGGCACGCTCATCGCCTTCGACCTGAACCATCGCGCTTCCTTCTGGAAGGGCCGCGAGCAGGAGCTGCACGACATCTTCACCGAGATCGCCTCGGTTGCCGATATTCTCGTCGGTAACGAGGAGGACTTCCAGCTCTGCCTTGGCATTGAGGGTCCTGAGGCCGGCGGCAAGGACATTGCTTCCAAGATCGACAGCTTCAAGGCTATGATCGGCTGCGTGCGCGAGAAGTTCCCGAACGCCAGCGTCTACGGCACCACGCTCCGTCAGGTCATCAACGTCAACCGTCACCTCTGGGGTGCCATCCTTTATAGCGGTGGCGAATGGCACGTGGCCGAGCCCCGCGAGATCACCGTCCTTGACCGCATCGGCGGCGGCGACGGGTTCGTTGGCGGTCTTCTCTACTCCATCATCAAGGGGTGGGAGCCCGAGCGTCAGCTCCAGTTCGCCTGGGCCAGCGGCGCTCTTGCCACCACCTTCCTGACCGACTA
>JAZQVJ010000187.1:0-2953 GCA_045631785.1 Eubacteriales bacterium | reverse complement strand
CGATGACCTCCTCAAGCGTGTCGTAGGGCGCGCCGACGGGGGAGAGAAGCACGTCGCCGGGGCGCAGATTGGCCGAAAGAGCCACCGTGAGCGCGTGTGTGCCGCAGGTGATCTGCGGGCGGGCGAGCGCGGCCTCGGTGTGGAAGGTGTCGGCATACACGCCCTCAAGCGCATCGCGCCCCGCGTCGTTGTAGCCGTAGCCCGTCGTGGCGGCGAAGTGGGTGGCGCTCACGCGGTTCTTCTGCATAGCGGCCAGCACCTTTTGCTGGTTGTATTCGGCGCGCTCGTCGATCTCGCGGAAGCGCGCGGCAAGGCGCGCAATGGCCGCCTCGCCATAGGCGTACACCTCGGGGGAGATCCCGAGGTCACGGTACATTCGTTCGATGTCTTTCATTCCTTTTCCTCCAACCGGCGGAACATCTCGTCCGCCATACTGTAAACGTCATCGGGCTTTGAAATAAAGATCCCGTGCTTCTCGTCGCCGAGGACGAGCAGGGTGTCCCCCGGCTCGATGCCAAAGATCTCCCGCGCTTCCTTCGGGATGACGATCTGCCCGCGCTCCCCGACACGCACGGTGCCAAAAACGTGGCGCCCGACCTGACGCCCCAGGAGGTGCTTGCCTTTGCTGCTCACGGCATTCTCCTTTCGGCATACTTTTCATACAAGTATGAATTATAGCGCCGCCTCCTCCAAAAGTCAAGGGCTATCAAAAAGAAAAAAGAAATATGTCACATTTTCGTGCAATCCGTCAAGGGCGATTTCGGGAAATCGCTTGACAAAGGAAGAAAGGAATGGTATACTGTATTTGTAATGAATAATTCGCGCGTATACGAGATGCGCGCGGGGCCCTGCAACTGACGGAAGCGCGGAGTAACCGCGGGGGAGCAGGGATTCCGAATGCCGACCGTCTGGGCGCAGTGATTTCGCAAGGGATGCTGTGCCTTTTTAATTTTTTGGAGGAAAAAACAATGAAAAAAGTCGGAATTCTGATGGGGAGCGACAGTGATCTCCCCGTGGTCGAAAAGGCCTTTTTGACGCTCCGTGAGCTGGGCATCCCCTTTGAGGCGCACGTCTATTCGGCGCATCGCACCCCCCGTGAGGCGGCCGAGTTCGCTGCCACGGCGCGTGAGCGCGGCTTTGGCGTTCTGATCGCGGCGGCCGGCATGGCGGCACATCTTGCGGGCGCCGTTGCCGCGCAGTCCACTCTCCCCGTCATCGGCATCCCCTGCAAGTCCTCAACGCTTGACGGGCTGGATGCTCTCTTATCCACCGTGCAGATGCCCACGGGCATCCCCGTGGCCACCGTGGCCATCGGCGGTGCCGCGAACGCGGCGCTCCTCGCTGCCGAGATCCTCGCCGTCGGTGATGCCGCGCTGGCTGCCAAGCTGGATGCACGCCGCGCCGCCGATGCTGCCAAGGTCCTTGAGAAGGATCGCGCCCTTGCCGAAGCATTGGCAGGGAAGACCGAATAAGAAAAAACAAAAATAAATATACACTAAGGAGATCGCAACATGAAACTCGTTTACAAAGGCAAGACCAAGGACGTTTTCGCACTCGACAACGGCAACTACCTCTTGAAGTTCAAGGACGACTGCACCGGTAAGGACGGTGTGTTCGATCCCGGCGAGAACTCGGTCGGCCTGACGATCGACGGCGTTGGCGACGTCAACCTCCGCATGTCGATCTACTTCTTTGAGAAGGTCAACGCCGCGGGGATCCTCACGCATTACGTCAGCGCCGACCTTGCGGATACCACGATGGAGGTCCTGCCGGCCCGCGTCTTTGGCAAGGGGCTTGAGGTCATCTCCCGCCACAAGGCCGTCGGTAGCTTCTACCGCCGTTACAGCGATTACATCGAGGAGGGTGCCGACCTTCCCGATTACGTGGAAATGACCTTCAAAAATGACGAGAAGGGCGATCCGCTGGTCACGAAGGAAGGTCTTATCGCCCTCGGCGTGATGACCGACGCGCAGTACGAGGATATGAAGGCCATGACGCAGAAGATCACGCGCATCGTGGCTGACGATCTTCTTGCCAAGGGGCTCGTGCTTTACGACATCAAGTTCGAGTTCGGCTACGATAAGGACGGCAACGTCATGCTCATTGACGAGATCGCCTCGGGCAACATGCGCGTCTACAAGAACGGTGAGTACGTCGATCCCATGACGCTCTCCGAGCTCTTCTTCGCTTAAGGAGGAGGAATGGGAGGATTTTTCGGGGCGACTCTTAGGTGCGACTGCCTTTCCGACGTTTTCTTCGGCGTTGACTACCATTCGCACCTCGGCACTCGCCGTGCAGGGCTCGCCGCCTACGACAAGGAGATCGGCCTCCAGCGCTCGATCCATAATATTGAGAACGCCCCCTTCCGCACGAAGTTCCATGGCGTGTTTGAGGAGATGCACGGTACCGCCGCCATCGGCTGTATCAGCGACAACGATCCTCAGCCGATGCTTGTGCGCTCGCACCTCGGCAGCTACGCCATCTGCACCGTCGGCGGCGTTACGAATACCGAGGAGCTGATTGCCGAGTACCTCGGCGAGCCGGGGCGCCACTTTGACGCAATGACGGGCGGCAAGGTCAACACCACCGAGCTTGTGGCCGCCCTCATTGATACGAAAAGCGATTTCTGCGAGGGCATCCGCCACGTGCAGGCCGTCATCAAGGGCGCCCTTTCGATCCTTATCCTGTGCGAGGACGGCTCGCTCCTCGCCGCCCGCGACCGTTACGGCCGCCTGCCCGTGCTCATCGGCAGGAAGGAGGAGGGCTATTGCGTCACCTTTGAGTCCTTCGCCTACCAAAAGCTCGGCTATGAGGCCGAGCGTGAGCTTGGCCCCGGCGAGGTCGTCCGTCTGACACCCGAGGGCGTTACGCGCCTTGCCGAGCCCGGCAGCGAGATGCGCCTTTGCGCCTTCCTTTTCTCCTATTACGGCTATCCCACCTCGTGCTACGAGGG
>JAZQVJ010000186.1:0-24695 GCA_045631785.1 Eubacteriales bacterium | reverse complement strand
CTACACGCCGGAGGCCGAGGGGGTCCCGTACGCCGAGTAAGGCTTTCATATTTCAAGCGACAACCGAATAAAAATAGCGATAGACGAATGTCTGTCGCTTTTTCTTTATCTCGGAGGTTGTATGAAGCAGGTCTCACCCCTATTAACCGATCGCCGCGCCGCCCTCATCACCGCAAAGCGCACTACGGCGGCGCTTTTGGCTTTTTTGATCGTCTTTTTATTTCTCGGAGTACGCATTTTTGTGCTTCAGGTCTTTGGATACGACGACTACCAGGCCCGTGTCATGGACGAGATCACGGTGTCGTCGGCGATGCGTGCCGAGCGTGGCACGATCTACGACACGAACGGCAACGCGCTGGCGGCCAGCAAGACGGTGTACCGTGTGTATATCAGTCCAAAGAACATCGCGACACTTGAGAAAAAGACGGGGCGTTCGATAAAAGCACTGATTGCCGACGGCCTCTCCGAGATCCTCGGGATCTCGCACGACGTCATTCTCAAAAAGGCGGAAAAGACACGCTTTCTTGACGAAACCCTGGCACGTGGCGTGGATGCCGAAACCGCGGCGCGTGTCCTTACCTTTGCGGCCGACGAGGAGCTGTTCGGCCTGGTGGCCACCGAGGGATCGACCACGAGGCAATATCCCGGGGGTACGCTGGCCTCGCACGTTCTCGGCTTTGTCGGGAGCGACGGGCAGGGGCTTTTCGGGCTTGAATATTACTACGATGACGATCTTGGAGGGATCGACGGCGCGTATCTGTCGGCGGTGGATGCCCACGGCAATGACAAAAGCTACGGCTACACCACCTACCGCGAGCCAACAAGCGGACTTTCGCTCGTTACGACCATTGACTCCTATATTCAGCGGTCGCTGGAAGCATCGCTTGCCGAGATCGTTGAGGAATTCGACGTGCGGGATCGGGCCACCGGGATCGTGATGAACGTAAAGACCGGGGCGATCCTTGCGATGGCCACGGCCCCCTCCTTCGACCTCAATTCCCCCTATGAGCTTGACCCGTTATCGGCCGAGGTGCTGGCCGCCTCGGGGCTGACGGCGGGAAGCGAGGAATACAAGGCGAGAAAGAACGAGCTTTTATTGAATATGTGGCAAAACAAGCCCGTAAGCACGCTGTATGAGCCCGGCTCGACCTTCAAGATCGTGACATCGGCTATGGCGCTTGATCTTGGGGTTACGAGCCCCGGTGATGCCTCCTTCTTCTGTGGGGGGAGCTATTCTCCCGTCAAGGGGGTGAGCATCTCCTGCTGGCGAAAGATCGGGCATGGGCGCGGCTTCACATATGCCCACGGGCTGCAGCAGTCCTGTAACTGCGCGATGATGCAGGTGGTATCGAGGATCGGGAGCGAGAAATTTTACAGTTATTTTACAGCCTTTGGGCTAAGGCAAAAAACCGGGATCGACCTGCCAAGCGAGGCGGGCTCGATCTTCCACACTGCGGCGGGGCTCGGAACGGTAGAGCTGGCCACCTCCTCCTTCGGCCAGCGCTTCAAGGTCACCCCCTTGCAGGAGCTGACGGCGATCGCCGCGGTGGCCAACGGGGGATATCTTGTGACACCGCACATTTTAGAGCGCCTTGTGGATGAAACGGGAAAAACCGTCTACACCTATGAAACGAATGTCGTGCGGCAGGCGGTTTCCACCGAGGCGGCGAGCGCGGTTTGCGCTATACTGGAGGAGGGTGTGTCGGGGACCGGGGCCTCGCGCAACGCCTATGCCGCCGGCTATCGTATTGCGGCGAAGACCGGAACCAGCGAGAAGCTTGACAAGGCCGACGCGAATGGGAATTTTTCGCTCCGCATTGGCTCTTGCGTGGGGTTTGCCCCGTATGATGACCCCGAGATCGCCATGATCATTGTGGTGGATGAGCCGACGACGGCACATTTCGGTGCTACGGTCGCCGCGCCGTATATCTCCCGGATGATGAGCGTAACGCTCCCCTATCTCGGGTATGAAGCGAAGTACACCGAAAAGGAAGCGGATCTTGTGGAGATCCCGATCGGGAGCTACGTGGGCATGACAGTCAAGGAGGCCACGGCTGAGCTGAAAAAGCTGGGGATCACGGCCGTCACCGACGGAGGCGACATGGATGCCGTCATACAAAAGCAAATGCCCTCACCGGGAACAGGAGTCACCAAGGCGCACGGGCGCGTTCTTCTATATACCGACAGCGGCGGCGACACAATGACGGCGGTGCCTGACCTTATCGGACTCCCGATGGAAACGGCCGTAAAGCGCATGCTGGATGCAGGACTGAACATCAAGCTTTCGGGAACCGTGAATTCGCCCGCCGGTGCAACGGCCTTCCCGAAGGCGGCGAGGCAATCGATCCCCGGGGGGACGGCGGTTCCGAGAGGAACCTCGATCACGGTGGAATTTCTCTATGACGATACGGAATAATAAGAAAGGGGACAAAACCCATGAAGCTATCCGAACTCCTTTACGAGGGGGAATACAAAAGCCGCTATTCGCCCGAAACGATCGAGATCACGCGCATCGTTTCCGACACACGCGCGCTCGAGCCGCATTGCCTTTTTATCTGCCTCAAGGGGGTAAGATTTGACACGCATACCCTGATAAAAAGGATCGCCGAGGCAGGGGCCGCCGCCATCCTCGCAGAGCAGGATGCTCTTATTCCCGAGGGGATCACCGTGCCTGTCTTTTTCGTCAGAAGCACGCGGCGCGCCTTAGCCTTTGCCTTCAGCCGCTTTTACGGATGCCCCGAAAAGCAGCTGACGATGATCGGGGTGACAGGGACTAACGGCAAGACCTCCACGGCGACCATCCTTGCCTCCATTCTGACGGCCGGCGGATACGCAACGGGCCTCATCGGCACCGCAGAATGCGTATACAACGGGAGGATCTATACTCTGCCGAAGGAGAATGACGGCGATACGCGGTTGCGGACGATGACAACTCCCGATCCCGACATTCTGTACCCCATCCTCCGAAAAATGGCGGACGAGGGGGTGACGCACGTCGTTATGGAGGTGTCCTCTCATTCGTTGGCACTCGAAAAGGTCAGCCCCATCCACTATCGGGTAGGAATCTTCACCAACATCTCGCCAGAGCATATGGATTTTCACGATACGATGGAACGGTACCTTGAAGCAAAGGCTGCGCTGTTCCGCCAATGCGAGATGGGCATCTGCAACGCGGACAACGAATATGCCGCCGCCCTGATCGCGCGTTCCACCTGCCGGGTAAGAACGGCAGGGGTGGCCTTTGCCGCCGATGTGCGCGCCACCGACATCCGCCTTTTGGGGGCCAAGGGGATCCTATACTGCTATACGACACCGGGGATGCGCCTGCGCGTGCGCTCTTCCCTGCCCGGAAGCTTTTCGGTCTACAATTCTCTCTTAGCGTTGGCGGCAGCCATAGAGCTTTCCGTGCCGCCCCTGACCGCGACCGAAGCACTGGTGCGGCCGATCGCCGTCCCCGGACGCCTTGAGCGCGTAGAGCTTGGCGGGGACTACGGGTTTTCTGTCTTCATCGACTACGCTCATACCGAGGCGGCGCTCCGCGCGCTGCTCGCGACGGTGCGCGCCTTTTGCACCGAAGGAGAACGGATCGTGCTTCTCTTTGGCTGTGGCGGTGACAGAGATAAAACCAAGCGCGCACCGATGGGGCGTGTGGCAGAGGAGCTTGCCGACCGCGTGATCGTGACCTCGGACAACAGTCGTACCGAGGATCCGCAGGCGATCATTGACGATATTCTCTCGGGGATGCGGGATAAGAGCAAGGCTACCGTCATAAAGAGCCGGCGGCGCGCCATCCACGAGGCCATCCTCGGCGCAAGGCCGGGCGATATCATTCTGCTTTGCGGCAAGGGGCATGAGACCTACGAGATCGGGCCTGCGGGGGTGCGGCATTTTGACGAGCGCGAGATCGTAAGAAGCGCGCTTGAAAAGAGAAAAAACGGAGATACTGAGAATGAGAATTGACCTTGCCTTTCCTATGACTCTACGGGAAATACGAACGGCGGTCGGCGGTGTCGGGGAGATATGTGACGACTGTACGGTGCATGCGATATCGACCGACACGCGGACCTTGCGCCCCGGAGATCTTTTTGTGGCGCTTCACGGTGAAAGAAACGACGGGCATCGCTTTTTGGAGGCCGCCAATGAAGGAGGTGCGGTTGCCTGCCTGGCGGAGAGCGCGAGGCAGGGATCGATCGCGGTCGAGAATACGCACAAAGCGCTCCTTGCGCTTGCCGAGCATTCATTGCGCTCGCACAGAGTACCCGTTGTGGCGATCACAGGGAGCATGGGAAAGACCAGCACGAAGGAGGCGACGGCGGCGGCCCTCGCCCCCGCCTTCCGTGTATATAAGACGTCGGGAAACGAGAACAATGAGCTGGGTGTTGCCAAGACGGTGCTTTCGCGCCCGGCGGACACCGATATTCTCGTTCTGGAGCTTGGGAGCAATCACCCCGGGGAGATCGCCCCGCTTTCAAGGGCAATTTCACCGGACGTGGCGATACTCACCGCCATCGGCTCGGCACATATCGGCGCCTTCGGAACGCAGGAAGCGATCCTTGCAGAAAAGGCGAGCATCACCGACGGAATGACAGGGGGACTCCTCATTCTCTCGAGGAATGATCCTCACCTTGCTACCCTCTCTTCTCACGTTCCGATCCTCGGCGTTGCCATTGAGGGCGATGCCGACCTCGTGGCAAGCGGTGTCTTTTTTTCGCGCTTCGGGACCTCGTATACCGCGCGGTGGACGGGGGGAGAAAGACGCATCTTCCTGCGCGGTGTCGGACGGCCGCGTGTTAGCGCCTCACTTTTGGCTCTTGCATGCGCTATGCACCTCGGCGTTCCCGTCGCGCAGGCAGCCGATGCGCTGTTCCGTATGCCACCGACAGAGGGGCGAGGCTCGGTCCACGAGGCGGGAGGCGTCCTCTTGATCGACGATGCCTACAATGCCTCTCCGGAGGCTGTCGACGAGGGACTCCGCCTTCTCGGGAGCCTGGCTCCCACGCGGCGGCGTATCGCTGTGCTTGGTGATATGCTGGAGCTTGGCGAGGAGAGCGTGGCACTCCACAGAAGGATCGGTCGGCTTGCTCCGCAATACGCGAGCTCTCTGCATGCCTTCGGTACGTATGCCGAGGAGATCGCCGAGGGGGCGCGCGAGGCAGGACTTCCAAAGGAGGAGATCCACGTCCACCGAGATAGTGATCGGTGCAGCCGGGCGCTTCTCGGCTCTCTCTCGGACGGAGATGCCGTTCTCGTCAAGGCCTCGCACGCACTGGGCGGGAAGCAGATCGTGGAGGCTATCCTCGGACGTGGGCGGTGCACCCACTAAGCACAAGAAAGGACAAAGCATGTCATACCCTCTCTTTTTCCTACTCACCTTTTCCCTGGCCTTTGTTCTGACAACGGTGACAACGAGGATCCTTTTGCCTATTCTTCGCCGCCATCACGTCGGACAAAGGATCCTTGAGATCGGCCCTGCCTGGCACAAAACAAAGGAGGGCACACCGACGATGGGGGGGCTTGGCTTCATCCTTGCAACCTGCCTTTCCCTGCTTGTCACGGGAGGACTCTATGCCGAAAGCCTCCCCTCTCTCTTCTGGCGGCCGCTTCTCCTCACCCTTTTGTATGCGCTGGCCAACGCCAGCGTGGGGATCGCGGACGATATGACAAAATACAGGCGAAAGCAAAACGAAGGTCTCACTCCCTCGCAGAAGCTGATCCTGCAGGTCACCTTCTCGGCGGCCTATCTCCTGCTTATGCGACTGTACGGCCACATTGATACCACCCTGTATATCCCCTATCTCAACACCGTCTGGGAGCTTGGAGGGCTCTACTACTTCTTTGCGATCCTCCTTTCGGTCGGAATGGTAAACTGCGTGAATCTCTCGGACGGAGTGGACGGTCTTTGCTCGGTCACAAGCCTCGTCCTTGGGGCGTTTTTTGCCTTGGCAGCCACACGTCTTGGCGAGGTGCCGGCCTTTCTTGCGGCTACGGCTATGGTCGGGGCGGCGCTCGGCTTTCTTCTTTTTAATAGGCACCCTGCCCGCATCTTTATGGGGGACACCGGCTCGCTCTTCCTCGGCGGCCTCGGTGTCGGGTGCGCCTTCCTTATCGGGAACCCACTCATTCTGCTCGTGGCGGGGGGCGTCTTTGCCTTCGAGGGGGCGAGTGTGATCCTGCAGGTCGCTTACTACAAGCTGACGAAAAAGCGGCTCTTCCGCATGGCGCCCTTCCACCATCATCTTGAAAAATGCGGATGGAGGGAAAACAGCATCGTTTTCCTTTTCCTTTTTGCGGCGCTCGTCCTTTCCGCGATCGCGCTCCCGGGGGTGGGATAATGATCGGGGGAAAGATCAAGGCCCTCGCCAACCGATGCGAGGGTGGACGCATTGACCGCGTGCTTCTTTTACTGATCCTCATCCTGATCACGATCGGCTCGGTAATGGTGGCATCGGCCAGCTATGCCTACGCAGAATCACGCTATAACGACGCCGGATATTTTACAAGAAAGCAGATCCTTTTCGTAGCCCTTGGGATACTCGTGATGGTGTTCACCTCGTACGTTCCCGCGCGCTTCTGGCGGCGGTCGGCGCCTATACTGTATCTTGTGACGGTTCTCCTGCTCGTCTGTACACTGGCCTTTGGGCTGACAGGGAACGGCGCCCAGCGGTGGATCGCCATCGGCCCCCTCACCTTTCAGCCCTCCGAGCTTGCGAAGCTCTCGCTTGTCCTGATGCTTGCCCTGTATTTTGACACGCACCGTGACAAAATGGCAAAGACACCGGGAGGCGGATGGAAATACGGGATCCTATACCCTTTGGGGATCACCGGGCTTTTCTGTATTCTCGTTGTGCTTCAGCGGCATCTGTCCGGCCTTATTATCATTGCCCTAATCGGGCTCTCTTTGATGTTTCTGTCGGGCTCCTCGCCAAAGGTCCTTGGACTCCTTTGCGCTCTCGGCGGCGTTGGTGTCGGAGTGTTGGCCTTGACACTGGAATATGCCCGCGAGCGCATTACGGTGTGGCTTGACCCTGCGGCCTATCCCCTTGAGGGCGGTTGGCAAACGCTCCAGGGAATGATGGCGATCGGCTCCGGCGGCTTTTTTGGCCTTGGGCTTGGTAAGAGCCGCTTGAAATACAGCTGGGTCTCAGAGCCTGCCAACGACTTCATTTTCACCATCACCTGTGAGGAGCTTGGCTTTCTCGGCGCATCCCTCATTCTGTTCCTTTTTTTCCTTTTTATAAAACGGGGCTACCGCATCGCACTCGGCAATGAGGACGGCTTCCAAAAAACCGTGGCACTCGGTATCACGACCAAGGTTGCCATCCAGGTCTTACTTAACGTCGCTGTTATCACGAATACCATTCCGAACACGGGAATTTCGCTCCCCTTTTTCAGTTACGGAGGAACGTCGCTCCTTATGCTTTTTCTTGAGATGGGGATCCTGCTCTCGATCTCGCGGCGCGCAACACTTTCGTATCGGTAAAACAGCCACTTGGCCAAGGAGGACACATGAAGATCATACTGACAGGCGGCGGTACGGCCGGTCACGTAAACCCGGCGCTCGCCATTGCCGAATGCTTCCGAAAGAATTATAAGGACACCGAGATCCTTTTTTGCGGCACGAGGAACGGGATGGAGAAAGCGCTGGTAACGGCCGCGGGGTACGACTACCGCGAGATCGACGTCATGGGGATCTCGCGATCGCTTTCACTTAAAAATCTGCGCGCGCTTTGGCTCGCTTATACCTCGCCGAAAAAGGCGAAGCGACTCGTCGCGGAGTTTTCACCCGATCTTGTGGTGGGAACGGGCGGCTACGTTTCGTGGCCGGTGCTTTCTGCGGCCTCCGCCCTCGGTATTCCGACCGCCGTCCACGAATCGAACGCGATCCCGGGGCTCACCGTACGGCGGCTTGCAAGACGAGTCGATCTTGTTCTTCTCAATTTCAAGGAAACGGCTGAGCATTTGCCGCGTGAAGCAAGAACCCTCCACGTTGGTAATCCGCTGCGAAGCGGCTTTTCAGCAATAACAAGGGAGGAGGCAAGACAAAGGCTCTGCATCCCGCAGGATGCAAGGCTCACCGTTTCCTTTGGAGGGAGCCTTGGGGCGGCGACGATCAATGATGCCGTGCTGGATATTTTCGAGGGGTACACGCTGGGGGATGAAAAGGCCTACCACATCCATAGCGCAGGAAGCCGCTATGCACAGGATATGGCAGAAAAGATCCGCACCCGCTTTGGCAGCTTACCAAAGCGGATCGATGTGCGTGAATATCTCCATGAGATGCCCACCCTGATGGCGGCCGCGGATCTCCTGATCTGTCGATCGGGGGCGATGACGGTGACAGAGCTGGCACTGTCAAGGCGGGCCTCCATCCTCATCCCATCACCAAACGTGGCAAACGACCACCAAACCAAAAACGCCGAGGTCCTGAAGGGGCTTGGTGCCGCTATCCTGATCCCCGAGGCCGATCTTAAGAGCCGAGCTCTCGCCGAAACCGTAAGAACACTCCTTTACGACGATGCGAGGCGATCGGCTATGGAGAGAGCCGCTGAGGGCTTTGGCTTCCCCGATGCCAACCGCCGCGTGTATGAAGCGCTTTTGCGGTTGGCAAGGGAGAGAGCGCGCAAGGGGGGGCGACCGCAAAAAAAGACGAGAGCATAGGCTCTCGTCTTTTTTGAAAGAAAAATTATTCGGCGGACTCGGTGGTCTCAAGCTCCTTGATAAGGCCTTCCTCGACCAAGGTCTTGGTATCGCGGTAGGCGTAGGAGGATTGATAATCGAGATCCTGAGTTTCGCCTCTTTCGATCTCGTAATTGGCCATCATCTCGGAAACCAGGAACTTGGCTTTGCGAAGGCCGAGATCGCTCTTGATGCGGATCATCATGGGGACCTTGGCGTAGGCATTGGTATCACCCTTATCCACATGATGATACTTCTCTGCCTCGTAGGCACCGGGATCAAGCGCCAGATAAACGCAAAGACTCTTGCCGCGAACGACAAGCTTAGCCAACTGAAGACGGCCGCGGTTAAAGGCATCATGCTTCCAGCTGATGCGCGACTTCACAAGGTTGTAGGACAGAAGCTCATTCTTGATCGCTGCATAATAACCCTTGAGCGTATCGGGAGCCTGGATAACACGCGCCGTGAAGCTGCGGCTGTAACGGATGATCATATGGAAGGTGCGGCCGTTGACGACCACCTCGCGGATCTCGCTCTCATCCTCGTCCTCATCGCTATCGTCGTCCGACACAACAGACTCGGCAGGAGCAGGCACCTCGACGGGAGCAGGCTCTGCCACCGGGGCGGGCTGCTCGACAGGGACAGAAGCCGGGGCAGGGGCAGGAGCAGCGGCACGGCTCGCCTCGCGCTCAAGCGCCTCGCGGATAATGGCCTGGATCTCAGACTCGCCGGGCTCTCTGACAACGGGGGCCGCGGCGGCTGCCGGTGCCGCAGTGTCTGCCGCCGGCTCCTCGGGGAGCGCGATCTCGGCGAAGAAGAGCATACTCTTGGCGGTCATGCGGCAGGTGGCGGGGGCCGGGCGCTTCATATTCTTATCACTGTACCACGTATCGGGAACGATCCTATCGCCCCCACTGATGACGGCCAAGGTCGCAGGACGGAAGAGCTGATAGACCTTTACCGCGTAAACGGTAGTGCCGACATTGGTAACGCAGTGTATGTATCTTTTGCGAAAAAAGAGTGTAGCAGGCCAAAGGAGCAGCACCGCAAAAACGGTGGAAACGACCAAAATGATAACTGCAGCGACGTTTGGCGCAAGGAAAACACCTGCGAGAAGCAAAATGAAGCCTGTGAACGAATTCGCGGGTGTATACGCATCTGCTGTTGCATCAGCCGCGAGGATCTCAATAAGGAACATCACGGAGAAGAAGATCGCAAGGATCAAAAGCGCAATGTGGAACGCAAGCAGAAACCGCCTGTACCCATGACCGCCGTCTACATTTTTAGCGTAGGTCTTTACTAACATAGTTGCCCCTTTCTTGACGGTGCGCGCACCGCGGGAGAGGGCGCGCATGCATTGTATATAATTAATATAACATAGTTTAACGGCAATTTCAATAGGGGGAGTGTGTTTTTTTAAAAAAAATTCTTTTTTCACATTTTTGATCTTATGTTAGAGAGAATGACAACGACACTTTGCATCGGTTGCTTTTGTTAAGGAAAATGTGTGTAGGGGTTGGCTTTTCGCGAAGAATGCATTACAATTCGACTGGAATCTTAGTTTTCGAGAGGAGCATCTTATGAAATTCATTATTGGTGCCGATGTAGTCCCCACCCAAATCTCGGAGCCGTTATTCGTTGCCGGGGATACCGAAAAGCTTTTTGGGGATTTTCTCCCTCTCATTAAGAGCGCGGACCGCTTCATCGTTAACCTTGAATGTGCACTGACCGAGTCCACGAATGAAATCAAAAAATTCGGTCCAAACCTCAAGGCTGCACCCGCATGTGCCGATACCCTCGTCAAGCTTGGCGTTACCGACGTTATGCTTAGCAACAACCACACCTTTGACTTCGGCATTGAGGGGTTCCGTGACACGATGGCCAATCTTGACCGTGTGGGGCTCCCCTATACCGGCGTCGGCGAGAACGATACCGACTCGCGCAAGATCCACTACCTTGAAGAGGATGGCAAGAAGGTCGCTATCGTTAATGTATGCGAGCATGAATACACCTATGCTCTCCCCGACCGTATGGGTGCAAACCCCTATGATCCCTACCTGACGATGCACGACATCCGAGAAGCCAAGAAAGCTCGGATATCACGATCGTCATCTATCACGGAGGTAAGGAATACTGCCGTTATCCCTCGCCCCGTCTGTACCGCCTCTGCCACGAGATGGTCGAATGCGGCGCTGATGCTGTTATCTGTCAGCACAGCCACTGCATCGGATGCTACGAGCAGTACGAGGGAGGACACATCGTCTACGGTCAGGGCAACCTGCACTTTGTCAAGCCCAACGGCGATAAGGGCTGGTACACAGGTCTTCTCATCGAGATGGACATTGAGGATGATATCAAGCTTACCTTCCATCCGATGGTGATAGAAGAAGCCGAGGGGAGTGTCAGGCGCGCCGTCGGCGAGGAGGCTAACGAGATCATGACGGCCTTCCGAGAGCGCAACGAGGAGCTGAAGAACGGGAAGTGGATGGACGGCTGGTCAGCCTTCTGCCGTAGCGTTCCTCGCTACAAGAACGTCCTGCCCCCCGAAGCTACCGAACGGGACATCGAGCGTCTTTCACATTTTCTTGATTGCGAGGCGCACACCGACGTTTTGCGCGAGTATTTCAAGACCTGGAATCATACGAACGAAAAATAACCGCGAGAATAAAAAAGCACCGGCACTCCGTGGAGTGCCTGTGCTTTTTTGCGGATGAGGGGACAATTAAAGGTCGCCTTGCCGATACAGTGCCATCGCGCGGGAAAGCAGGGGGGCCGCCCCGTTTTGGACGGTACCTGCGATCACCTCGCCGTAGAGTGTTTCCAAAAGAGCGCCGAGGCAGGGGCCCTCGGGTACGCCGGCAGCGCGCAGGTCGCGCCCTGCGATCGCAAGATCTGAAAGGCGGTAGGGAAAGCCCGTGTCAAGGATCTCGCGGATCGCTTTTGCGACCTCCGAGTCACGGTACCCAAGCACGGCGCGCAAGCGGAGAGCATCGGTAACGGCGGTTGCCCCCTCCGCCCGCAGAAGGCGACAGAGGAAGGGGCGCTCGGGGGTGAGGGGAGCCGTGGCAAGACGGCAAAGAGCGAGCGTGGCGGCTTGTGTGGCACGGTCGGTGCGTAAGCGGAGGAGGGCGGCCTCGGCCGCATTCTCACCCGAAGCGAAAAGCATGGCCGCCAGGCGGACAGGCAGGACCTCGGGAAGATCACCGAGGGCAGGCTGTGTCACAGCCTCGGGCAAGACCTCGGCGATTACGTCGCGATATTCCGACAGAATGCGCGCAGCCCCCGCGCCGAGGACCAAGCGAAACAGCTCCTCACGGATGCGTTCGGCAGCAACGACGCGTACCGTGTGCGCCATTTTACGGACGGCGGCGGCCGTTTCCGCCTCGATCGTATAGTCGAGGGTGGCGGCAAAACGCAGAACACGAAGGATGCGGAGGGCATCCTCGGTAAAGCGGCGCTCCGGGGGGCCGACCGCACGAAGACGGTGATCCATGAGGTCTTCCCTACCGCCAAAGGGATCAACAAGGCCGCGACTTGGCGAATAGGCCATCGCGTTGACGGTGAGGTCGCGGCGGGCGAGATCCTCCGTTAAGGAGGGGGTAAAGGTCACGCGGTCGGGACGGCGACGGTCGGTATAGTCCCCGTCGACGCGATAGGTGGTCACCTCGATCGCATCCCCCTCGCAAAGCACCGTCAGGGTGCCGTGGCGCAGCCCGGTTTCTACCGTGCGACGGTCGGAAAAGACACGCTGCAGCTCCTCGGGGAGGGCGGAGGTGGTAACGTCAAAATCATGCGGCACGGCGCCGCGCAGGAAATCGCGCACGCATCCGCCGACAAGGTAGGCCTCAAAGCCCGCCGCCTCAAGGCGCTCGATGACCTCTGCTGCCGACGGAGGTAAAACAAAGCTCTGCATCCTACACCTCACTGCGAATGCGGCAGAGAGCGCAATAGCGCCCGCCGACGGCGATAATCGGGAAGATACCTTGCTACGATAGCGTAAAATTTAGGCGAGTGGTTCATTTCAAGCCGATGCGCCAGCTCGTGAACCACCACGTAATCAATCACCTCCTCGGGAAATTCAAGGAGGCGAAAGGAATAGCAGATCCTACCGCGCGAGTTGCAACTCCCGAAGCGATGGCGCGCCGAGGTGATCCAAACGCCTGCATAGTCGATCCCCATACGGTCGGCCCAGCGAGCCGTTCGCAGAGGGAGATCGGCCTTGGCAAGCCGACGGAGCGAGCGTTCCTCCTCCGGGGTAAGGGGGGGACGCCTCCGCGCTAAGACCTTGGGCAGATGTGCCTCTACCCAACCGCGATGCTCCTCGGCGAATGCCGCGATCTCGCTATCCTTGGCAGCTTGCGGTGCGCGCACAAGGATCTCTCCTGACGCTGTGATCTCAAGCGCCATGGTTTTTCTCGCAGAGCGTATGACACGGTATTGCATCGCTCGTTCTCCTCCCCTTTTTTCTCTATTATAGCATACGGAAGGATAAATTTCCAATATAGTTCGAAAAAAATGTGCTTTATTCTTCGCCGAGCAGATGCGAGAAAAATCCAAAGGGATCCTCCACGGGATCGGCCTCGGGCGAAGGCTCACGATAGGAGGAATTGAACTGCCGGCCGTCGGGGGTTCGGCTGATGCCGATATACTCGCCCTTGGGCACGGTGGTCATAAAATAGGGCTCGTTCGGAGAGGCCGAGGGGAGGGCGCCACCAAGGGGACGGTATACATACTGAGCATCCGTGACGGTGACGGATCTTGGAAAATGGCGATCCGGGACACGAATAAGACTGCGGCGCAAAAGCGGAGCATCCTCGGGCGATACGGCCGAGAGGGGGGTACCGTCAAGCTCGGCGACCACGCCGCCCTCCTCCGCACATAGGACACCCACGTGGCACTCGCAGGGGGCTGTGGGGAGAGTGGCCCCCGTAAACCAGCCGACCGTGCTACGGTCGCCGCGCGGATCCGACAGGCAGTCGACCGTCAGAAGACCGCCGCCGTCACGGCAGTACCGACATTGGTGAACGCCACTCGAAAGCGGAAACTCCACAAGCGCATTGCCCGCCGCGGCGATCTCGCGGTGCAGATCCCCCATGACGTCATTGAAGACCGCCAGCTGCGGCTTCCCACCGATGGAGGCATTGCCGTCCTCGGCGCCGCACCAAACACCGCAAAGGTAGTAAGGAGAATAGCCGATGAACCATTTATCACGCCCCTCGCTTGAGGTACCCGTCTTCCCTGCTACGGGGATATGGCCGGGAAGGCGCACACCGTTTGCGGTTCCGTTCTCCACCACGCCCTCAAGAAGCTTGGTCATAATTGAGGCGGTATCGTGCGAGAAGGCCCGACGCGTTTCCTGCTCGTTTGCAAGCAAAAGTTTACCTTCCCTGTCGTATACCGCGAGGTACGTGCGCCCTTTTTTATAGCTACCGTCATCCGAAAGGGGGGTGTACGCCGAGGTAAGCTCGCGGACGGAAACGCCGTAGGTGAGCTGACCGAGGGCAAGGGGAGCATCGCCAAGATCGGAGAGAATGGCGCCGCCCTCCGTCACCTCGCGGCGGATGAGTGTGGAGATGCCGAGCGTATTGGCAAGGACATCGTAGGAGCGCTCACGCCCGAGAAGGCGGAGGACCTTGACCGACACGGTATTCTTTGAGGTAGCAATGGCAGTCCCAAGGTCAACGAGGCCTTGATAGACCTCCGGGGAGTTTTTGGGCCACGGGCGAAGCTCCTTGCCGAGAAACTCGACGGGGACGTCGTCAAAAACACTGGCCGAGGTGACCAGCCCGCCGTCAAGGGCGGGGGCGTAGACAGAGAGAGGCTTCAGGGCTGAGCCGGGGGTATGCGGAGTCGTGGCATGATTGAAGATTCGGTTGGCCGTCTTGCTGCCGGCCGCGCCGACGATGCCAAGGAGATCGCCGCTTTGGGGATCGACGACAACACCCGCATATTGCACGCCGCCGGCGGTTGATAGGTCGCGGAAGGTCTTTTCCATCGCGGCCTGCACCGAAGGATCGGCGAGGGTGTAGATCTCAAGCCCCCCTCCGTAGACCAGACGAAGGGCGGTGGCGCGGCTGTACCCCGCAACATTGCAAAGATCGCGGAGGACATCGTCGATCACGGTTTCGGTATACCAGGAGTGCACGGCGGCGGGATCGGTCTTTGCCCTTTGCTGAAGCACCGGCTCCTCGCTGAGTGCCGCTTGATACTCTGCCTCCGCAAGCATCCCGTGCTCGTACATTCGTTCAAGCACCATATCCCGTCTTACTCGGTTCGCCTCGGGAGCCTTCAAGGGATCGTAGCGTGCCGGGGCGTTAATGATCGCGGCGAGGATGGCACACTCGGCATCGGTGAGCTCACTCGGCTCCTTCCCAAAATAGCGCTCGGCCCCGGCGCCAACACCGACCGAATTCTCCCCCATCGGGACGATGTTGAGATAAAGCTCTAAGATCTCCTCCTTCGTAAATCGCCGTTCAAGGGCAACGGCACGGGCCATTTCACGCAGCTTGCGGATAACGGTCCCCTCGTTGTCGCCACTCATGTTTTTGATAAGCTGCTGCGTAATGCTCGAGCCGCCGAAGCGACTGTCAAAGCGGAAGATGTGATTGAGGGCGGCCTTGCCCGTCCGATACCAATCAATGCCGTCATGCTGAAAAAAACGGTGGTCCTCGACAGAAAGGAAGGCGGCCTTGAGATTTTCGGGAATATCCGAATACTCGGTCCATATCGCGTTCTCGGCACCCACGATCCTCTCGCTCTCCCACTCCCTGGCGGCGTAGACCTCTCCCCCTCTTTCGGCGTTATAGTACAGCCTTGTCGTGCGAGAGCCGCGGGATGCCTCGAACAAGGCTGCATCCGACTCCGGATCAATGGTGATGCAGAGATACAGGGCAAGCCCCCCTGCCACAAGGAGAGGAAGCGACAAAAGAGAGAGGACGACGGCTACGAGAATACGCCTGCGCCCGGTTTTTTCTTTTCTTTTTAGTTTCATTATAATAAAAGGGGCACCTCCGCAAAGCGGCGTACCCCGATAACCTCGCATACGGAATTGCTAACAGTATGCGCCCCTCGGCAAAAATTAATCTTTCCCGAGCAGGATTTCCAAATTTTTAGGATAAATGACACGGTGCAGATACAGACCGTCCGGCGGTGCGGTCATGCCCGCCAGGGTGCGGTCGCGCCCGGCGATCGTTGCAGGGATGGAGGCAGCCCGACGGCGGCCGGCACCGATCTCAAAGAGAGTCCCCGTGATAATACGCACCATGTTGTAGAGAAAGCCGTTGGCAGTGACCGACAGGGTGACATCGTTCCCCTCTCTCGTCAGATAAAGTGAGGACACGGTGCGAACACGATCCTCGATCTCCGACTCGGCACACATAAACGACGTAAAATCATGAGCGCCGATAAAATGGGCGGCGGCCTCCTGCATCTGTGAAAATCCCTCCTCGGTAAGGCGGTAGGGCATCTGCCAGACACGCGCAGAGAGGAAGGGATCGGGGAGGCAGGCATAACGCATCCGATAGCGGTATTCCTTGCCGAGGGCATCATAGCGCGGATGAAAGCCCTCGGGGGCCTCAATGGCGAAATTCAGCGAAAGGTCGCTCGGCAGATACTGGAGGATGGCAAGCGGAAGCGCCGACGGAGGAACGGCGGGGGCGCCCTTGGCGGTAGGCTCGATCGTCAGATAGAATTCCTCGGCGTGAACGCCGCTGTCAGTGCGGCTGCAGCCTGTGATCAGACAAGGGCAGCCGAAGAGCTTTTCGGTCGCTTTGTGCAGGTCGCCTTGTACGGTGCGCCCATTCTTCTGCACCTGGAAGCCGCAAAAGCGGGCCCCGTCGTAGCGGATGCGGGCAAGATACCTCATAGCGCGCCCCCCATCGAGATCCTGGTGGGAAGATAGATGTTGCCGAGAATAACGAGAGCAAGGCAAGCAATGAAAAAGAGAAGGAAGAGCCAATCTCTTGTGTGATACTTCATCTTATGAAGACGGGTGCGCCCCGCGCCGCCGCGGTAGCAGCGACACTCCATGGCCGTTGCCAGCTCGACCGCCCGGCGGAAGGCCGAGACGAAGAGCGGAATGATGATCGGAATAAGGGCACGGATGCGCCGGAAGAGTGAGCCCGAAGAAAAATCGGCGCCGCGTGCCTTCTGCGCGCACATAATGCGCTCGGTCTCCTCGACAAGTGTCGGGATAAAGCGGAGAGCGATCGTCATCATCATCGCAAAATCATAAACGGGAACACGGAGATAGGTCAGGGGATGAAGAATTCGCTCAAGGGCATCGGTAAGCGTTGTGGGGGTGGTGGTATAGGTCAGGAAAATACCCGTAGAGATCACGAGAAGCAGGATGCGGAGCGCCAAAAGGAAGGCGCGCACAAGCCCCTCATAGTATACCTCAAGACGGAACCAGTTGAATACCGGGAACGAAAGGAGGGGATCTCCCTCCCCCTTTGTCAGGAAGGTCGAGATAAAGACCGTCACAAAAAGAACAAGGATGAGGGGGCGCAGACCACGCAGGATGATACGGATCGGAACGCCGCAAAACGCGATAAGCACGAAAACGAGAACCGAGAGGAACAGGAAACACCAAAGACTCTCGGCGCAAAAGAGCGCGACAATAAGAAGAAGGGCCGATAACAGCTTGATGCGAGGATCGATGCGATGAAGCAAGGAGGTCCCCTCAAAATACTGGCCGATGGCAATATCCTTCATTCCCACACCTCCCTGCCGAGGGTACCGAGGAGCGCGGCCTTCAGTGCCTCCACGGTATAGATATCGTCACGCAGTCCGATACCGTGGCGGCGAAGGGCGTTGGCGATCTTGGTGATCTCGGGGATATCAAGACCGATAGCCTCCATCTCCTCGGAGCGAAGAAAGACCTCGGAGACCGTCCCCTTCATATAAATTCCCGCGTTATTCATTACCACAATGTCGTCGCAGTAATGCGCCATATCCTCCATGCTGTGGCTGACAAGGATCACCGTCGTTCCGCTTCTCTTCCCGTATTCCCAAAGGCCGGAAAGTATCTCGCGGCGACCGCGCGGATCAAGCCCTGCAGCAGGCTCATCGAGGATGAGCACCTCGGGGCGCATCGCAATGACACCCGCAATGGCAACGCGGCGGCGCTGACCGCCCGAAAGATCAAAGGGAGATTTTTCAAGAAGCTCCTCCCCGATGCCGACAAAGTCGGCCGCCTCAAGCACACGGCGCTCGATCTCATCCTCGCTAAGGCGCATATTCCGGGGGCCAAAGGCGATATCCGAGCGCACGGTGGCGTCAAAGAGCTGATATTCGGGATACTGCATGACAAGGCCGACACGAAAACGGACCTTAGCAATCTCCTTCGGCCTTGCCCAGATGTCCGCACCGTCAAGAAGAACCCTGCCGGAGGTCGGACGGAGGAGCCCGTTGAGCATTTGGACAAGGGTGGATTTGCCCGAGCCCGTATGCCCGATCACGCCGGTAATATGCCCTCGCTCAAACGACACGCTCACATTGGAAAGGGCGGCGGTAGCAAAGGGAGTTCTTGCATTGTAATCGTAGGAAACGCTCTGCAGCTCAAGAATCGTACTCATGCTTTCCCTCCCGCAAACAGTGCAAGAATCGCCTCGGTACATTCCGCAACCCCCGTGATTCCCTCGGGAAGGGAAAGACCGAGGCGGCGGAGCTCGTGCAAAAGGGCTGTCCCCTGCGGAACGTCAAGCCCGGCGGCGCGAAGCTCCTCAACACGGGAGAAGACCTCAGCGGGTGTCCCGTCAAGAAGGACGGCGCCATCATCAATGACGATCACGCGCCGGGCACGAGCCGCCTCCTCCATATAATGCGTGATGTGCAGGACGGTGATCCCCTCCTCACGGTTGAGCTTTTCCATCGTTTCGATCACCTCATGCCGCCCCGAGGGATCCAGCATAGCGGTGGATTCGTCAAAAACGATACAATCCGGCTTCATCGCAATGACGCCGGCAACGGCGACTCGCTGCTTCTGACCGCCCGAAAGACGGTGAGGAGCGTGGCGCTCGTATCCCTTCATCCCGACGGCAAGGAGCGCCGCATCGACACGGGCGCGAAGCTCGTCCTGCGGTATACCGAGATTTTCTGGGCCAAAGGCAACGTCCTCCTCCACCGTCGTAGCAACAAGCTGGTTGTCCGGATTTTGGAACACCATCCCGACCTTTTTGCGAACCTCAAAGACCATGTCCTCCTGCTTGTCGGCATCGGTCGAGATCCCCTCCGGTGTTATCTCTACACCGTCAATATAAAGCCTGCCGCCTGTCGGGAGAAGGATCAGATTCAAAAGCTTGGCAAAGGTAGACTTCCCCGACCCGTTGTGGCCGAGGATGGCTACGTATTCGCCTTTTTGTATAGTAAGGCTTACATCCGAAAGGGCGGGAACTACGGGAAGCCCTTCACCGTCATCGTAGCTGAAGGAAACGTGCTCCGCCCGGATAAAATCATTCATAGGCTACCTCAAAAGACATGCCGGACGCTTCCGCCGCAAGGCAGAGCGCCCCCGGTGCTGGTTACGGGAAGACCGAGCTCCTCCGCCTCCGACGAGCCGCCGAAGCGCCCTGTAAGGTGGAGATCGGTCATATACTTCATGGCCGAGACCGAAAGCCCGGTCGTATAAGAATTAAGTAGGAAAAACAGAGGCTTCTGCGAGAGGACGCCCGAAACGAGGGCGATGAGGGAATCAATGCTCTCCTCGATCTTCCAGACCTCGCCGCCGGGGCCGCGACCGTACGAGGGGGGATCCATAATGACGGCATCGTACCGATTGCCGCGGCGGATCTCACGCTCAACGAACTTCTTGCAGTCGTCAACGATATAGCGAATGGGTGCCTCGGCAAGTCCCGAAAGCGCGGCGTTCTCCTTGGCAGCCTCGACCATGCCGCGGGCGGCATCGACGTGGCAGACGGATGCCCCTGCCGCAGCGCACGCGACCGTGGCACCGCCGGTATAGGCAAAAAGGTTCAGCACCTTGATGGGGCGCCCTGCACGGCGAATGAGATCCATCATAAAATCCCAGTTGACCGCCTGCTCGGGAAAAAGGCCGGTATGCTTGAAGCCCGTCGGCTGGATACGGAAGGTGAGGGGGCCGTAGGTAATGCGCCATTTCTCGGGGAGCGAATTTTCACTCCACGCGCCACCGCCGCTGCGCGAGCGCTTATACCCGGCATCGGCTCGCCCCCAAAGGGCGGCACGGCGCTCGGTATGCCAGATCACCTGCGGGTCGGGGCGAACAAGAATGTACTTTCCCCAACGCTCAAGACGCTCTCCGTCCGATGTGTCAAGCAGCTCATAATCCTTCCACTGATCACTGATCCACATAGCTTTTACTCACTTTTACTTGTTGAAATAGGGGGCGATCCGCGAGCCAAGACATTGGGCATGGCAATAGGCGACCGCCAAGGCATCCGCCGTATCGTCCGGCTTTGGGGGGGCGGGAAGCTTCAGAAGAGCCGTCACCATCTCGATAACCTGCCGCTTGTCCGCCTTGCCATATCCGACAACGGCCTGCTTGACCTGCGGAGGGGTGTATTCGCTGATCGGCAAGGAGTGTGAGGCCGCGGCCGTGAGGATCACTCCCCGCGCCTCGGCCACGGTGATGCCCGTCGTGATATTGTTCGTAAAAAACAGCTCCTCCACCGCCATCTCATCGGGACGGTACTTTTCAATGAGGGTGTTCATATCGTTAAAGATCGAAAGCAGGCGATCCTCGACCTTGGTGTGTGCCGGGGTGCGGATCGCACCGCATGCCACGGGAATGCAGTGAAAGCCGCGCTTTTCGACAACGCCCCAGCCAACGATCGCAAGACCGGGGTCAATACCCAATATCCGCAAGGTGTGCCTCCTTTCGATACTTATCTTATTTTTCTATTATACCATTTTTTTGCGGAATGTCAAAATCTTTTTATAACTTTATAAAAAAAGCATTAAAATCTTTACTTTTGTTGCTTAAATATGGTATACTATTATATAAAAATCGTAATTTCTGATGAAAGGATGCCGCGATGCGCGAATTTCTCAACAGGATAGAGGACTCGATAGCCGCTTTTTTCACCAAGATGGGGGGCTTTTTCGAGGGGAAGAAAAAAGACGGCGACAAAAAGGACACGAAGAAAAAGCCGGGGCTTTTTGACCGCATGGACGCCGCCCTTGAAAAGTACGACGGGGCCTTTCTTATCTGGAGCTTTTTCCTCTCGTTTTCCATCATGCTTCTCATTTACGTTGCCATTGACGTCTATCCCTTTGGCAATAACTCGGTGCTGGTCCTCGACCTCAACGGGCAATACGTGCAATTCTTTGCCGGCCTGCGTGCCATCCTTCACGGTGACGGGAGCCTTCTCTACTCCTTTTCACGCTCGCTCGGCGGTGAATTTTTAGGCATTTATGCCTACTATCTTGCCTCACCCCTCTCTTGGCTCGTCGCCCTCTTCCCCGAAAAGAACATTCTTGAGGCTCTCCTTTTGATGTTTGCCCTGAAGAGTGGCCTTGCCGGGCTGAATTTTGGCGCCTTCCTTCACTATTCGCGGCGCCCCCCGAAAACCCTGACGGTGGCCCTCTCGGTGCTTTACGCCATTTCCTCCTACGTGGTGGTCATGCAACATAATACCATGTGGATCGATGCCCTGATGCTCCTGCCTCTTCTCATGCTGGGGCTTGAGCGACTCATCAAATACAAAAAGCCCATCCTTTACACCGTGACGCTGGCGGTAACTCTTCTTGCCAACTATTACATCGGGTATATGATGTGCATTTTTACGGCGCTCTATTTCTTCTATTTTATGCTTGCTCACGACCGGGAGGAGGTCAATCCGCGCGGCGAGCGCCGCCACTTCCTTGCCACGCTTTTGCGCGTTGGCGTATACACCCTGATCGGCGTGGCGATCGCTGCGCTCCTGATCCTCCCCGCCTACTACTCGCTGACCTTCGGTAAGACCGGCTTTTCAACGGCGGATTTCACCCTTAAGGCCAAGTTCGACATCATTGATTTCCTTGCCAAGATGTTCCCCGGTGCCTACGATACCGTGCGCCCCGAGGGCTTGCCCTGGGTCTATTCCGGTGTTGTGGCGCTGCTCCTTTTGCCTCTGTATTTCGTGGCGGGCAAGATACCCGTGCGCGAAAAGATTGCATCGGGGATCCTGCTTTTCCTGCTCTTTGCCTCGATGTACATCAATCCGATCGACATTCTCTGGCACGGCGGCCAGGCACCGAACTGGCTGAATTACCGTTACAGCTTTGTCTTTATTTTTACAGTTCTGCTACTGGCCGCGAGAGCCCTCACGGCCCTTCGCAGTATTCCGCCCTCGGCGATCCTGGCCTCGGGCGGTGTCATCATCTTCCTGGCAATTCTTTTCCAAAAGCTTGGGCTGACCTATACTGCGAACGGCGAGACGAAGGAATACTTTGACGATCTCGCCGGTCTTTGGCTGACACTCGCGTGTGCCCTGATCTACACCTTCCTCCTGCTCCTGCTCGGAGGACACGATGAATCTGCGCCAAGGTTTGAGACCATTGCCATGCTGATCGTCGGTGTGATCTCGCTTGAGACACTTTTGAACGGCATCTTTTATATGACACGCCAGCACGAGGACGTCGTGATCTCAAGCTATGACTCCTATCACGACTTTTATGACGTGTACGATGCGCCCTTCGACTACGTTAAGGAGAACGACACCTCACCCTTTTATCGGATGGACAAGACCTTCCAGCGGACGGTGTGCGACTCCTTTGTGCTTGGCTACCGCGGCCTGGCTTCCTCGACCTCGACTCTGAACGCCTCGGTGGTAAAGCTCCAGCACGACCTCGGCATGAAGGCCAACTCGCACTGGACCGAGGCCACGGGCTCGACGGTAGCGACGAATTCTCTTCTGGGCGTCAAGTACTGGATCGCCAAGGCCGATGAGCCGGTCGATCCGATCTACGAGGAATACCACCGTGACGGCGAGGGAGATACCGCCACCGTGACCTACAAGAACCCCTATGCTCTCCCTATTGCCTTTGCCTCGGCGGGGCTCAAGGATCTCTCCTTTACACTCCCCTCCTATCCCGACGATTACACGTACGATACGACAAAAAGCCAATGGGTCCTCAACGACGGATGGGACGATGCCCTTTGGTCGCCCTTCTTGCGCCTGAATACGATCTATGCACTGCTTACGGGAGATGACACGATCACGGTCTATGACCCCATCCCCGCAACGATCAGCGTCACGGGCGGCATGGACCGTCAATCCTCGATCCAGAGCCATATGCATTTCACCTGCCGCGAGGAAAGCACCACGGCGCGCATCGTCTTTACCCTGCAGGCGCCCGCAGACGGTGCCTTCGTGTACTGCTATTTCCCCACACAGTATCCTCAGGAGCTGAAGCTTTATCTGAACGGGGAGCATTACCGGAATACCGTCCTCTATCCGCAGGGCGGCAACATTGCTTCCATTGTTTCTCTCGGTGCGTTTGAGCCCGGGGCGACCGTGACCGTGGAGCTTTCGGCCGAGGCCACGGGGAAGGCGTATATTTATGAAGATACCCCCTATTTCTATACGATCGACGAGGCCGATCTTGCCAAGGCTACCGAGCTGCTCGGCAACGGGGGCATTTCGCTCACCCGCGGCGACGATGACCACCTGACAGGGAGCCTCACGGCCGCCGAGGGCTTTACCTCGGTCCAGACGACCATCCCCTTTGACGAGGGGTGGCGCATCCGTGTTGACGGTGAAACGGTAGAGGGCTATCGCACCGCAAACGCCCTCCTTGCCTTTGATCTCCCCGCGGCCGGGACGTACGAGATCGATCTTTGCTACCGACCGACGATCTACACGGTGGCTCTTTGGACCTCGATCGGCGGCATCCTCCTTTTGACAGCGGTCATCGCCCTGATCGTGCTCCGCGACAAGGGTAAGCTCACGCTCCGCCGAGATCGGCGCTTCGACCGTGCCATAGCCTTTTTCCTGCCCGAGCCGACCGAGAAGACGGCCCCCGGGGCTGAGATGACGGCAAGTGAGGATGCACCCCCGACCGAAGGGAAACGAATTTCCGGCAAAAAGCCGACGCACAAGGGCTCCGGGAAGCGCCGCAAATGAGCGCTCTCTCCACCTTCCGTGAACGCCTCGGCGGCGTTTTCCGGGGAATAAAAACGCTTTGCCTTCGGGCGTTTCGACGGAGCCTTGAGTGGTACAGGACTACCAACGGCTCGTATCTGCTCTTTTGCTTTCTGCTCCCCTTCGCCCTGATGGCACTGATCTACGCCGTCATCGGAGTATGGCCCTTCGGCAAGGGCTCGGTCCTTGTCCTTGACCTGAACGGGCAGTACGTCTATTTCTTCGAGGCGCTCCGTGATGTCATATGGGGAGATTCTTCGCTGCTTTACAGCTTTTCCCGTTCGCTGGGCGGCGAATTTCTTGGGATCTACGCCTACTATCTGGCGTCACCTCTTTCGTATCTTGTGGCGCTCTTCCCACGCGATGCCATCCTTGAGGCCCTCCTTTTGATGCTCCTCATTAAGCAGGGGCTTTCCGGGTTCACCTTTGGCTATTATCTCCGCAAGACCACCTCGCTTTCCCCGGGGGCGACAGTCCTCTTTTCGGCTGTGTATTCGCTGACGGCCTACGGCGTTGTGATGCAACACAACACGATGTGGACCGACAACGTGATCCTTTTGCCACTCCTTGTGCTTGGCATCCGTGCGCTGGTATGCCACGGACGGTATAAGCTGTACACCGCCACCCTTGTGCTTGCCATTATCTCGAACTTCTATATCGGGTATATGGCATGTCTCTTTTCCGTCCTCTACTTCCTCTATCTGCATCTTTCTCTGTCGCGCAAGGAGAGGAACCCCGAGGGACGGCGGCTGCCAAGTCGGATCGTAGCCATGTCGTTCTGTGAGCCAAGGAGTTGTGTTCTTCTCTTGTCTTCCTAAGACCGCTTGGCCTCCGACTTCTCTTTTCCGTCCTCTACTTCCTCTATCTGCATCTTTCTCTGTCGCGCAAGGAGAGGAACCCCGAGGGACGGCGGCTGCC
>JAZQVJ010000185.1:0-7200 GCA_045631785.1 Eubacteriales bacterium | reverse complement strand
AGAGGGCGTTGTAGTCCTCGGCAGAGTAGCTCGGTGCTTCTGCCGGTTCGCCCGCGACATCGGTGGCGAGCGCCGCAAAGGCGAACAACGGCACAGCCGTCACCACCATAGCGACCAGAAGAAGCATAGAAAGTATACGCTTTTTCATAGGGATTCTCCTTTTGAAAAAATTTTTATTTCAATTTGCAGGATGCAAACGTAAACCAAAAGAAAAGACACCAAAACCCCTCGGGGGACGCCTCAAGGGGAAAGATAGACAGACGCGCCATGCACTCGGCGCGCCCTCGCGTATTACTATATAGATGATAGCACAGCCCGCCCCCCTTGTCAACAAAAAAATTTTTGAGCCGCCGGGAGGATCGGGGAAAATCGGTTCTTTTGCGGGATGCTGATAAAAAAATACTGATCAAATTCGGAAAAAATGCAGGTTTTTTGAAGGTATTTTTATGCGTTTTGCCCAAACGGCATGAATTCTTTTATGCATTTCACCGAAATGTTGCGAGGGCCGCCAAGGCCGGGGCAAAAAGCCCCGCAAAGGGGGGAGGAACGCGAGGGATGAGGGGCATGCGGAGAGCAACAGGAAAAGGTCGTGGCACACCCCGTTTCGGTTGGGCTTTTGCTCTCATTGCGGCACACGGCGCCCGATTTTTCAAGCGCTATAATTGCTCTCCCCTCTCGACTTTTCGTGCGGACTGTGGTATACTGTACCAAAAAAGCAAAGGGGGGTGCGCCATGCCGGACGTGACCTTTCACCACATTGCCGTGATCCACACCGATTTTGCCGACAAGTTCGGCGTTCCGCGCCAAAGCGGCCGCGTGCCGGAGGCACGGGGGCGGATCGTCTTTCTGCCGAAGTACCGCGATCCCGATGCCCTGCGCGGCCTTGAGGGCTTCTCGCATCTTTGGCTGCTTTTCGACTTCTCGCTCGCGCACCGCGAGGAGTGGTCGCCCACCGTGCGGCCGCCTCGCCTCGGCGGCAACCGCCGTGTCGGCGTCTTTGCCAGCCGTTCGCCCTTCCGCCCGAACCCCATCGGGCTTTCCTCGGTGAGGCTCCTTTCGGTCGAGGCCACCGCGACCGAGGGAACGGTCCTGCACGTCGCGGGGGTGGACCTTGTGGACGGCACGCCGATCTTCGATATCAAGCCCTATCTCCCCTTTTCGGACAGCCATGCGGAGGCCACCGCCGGCTTTGCCGAGGCAGGGATCTCTCACCGCCTCAAGGTGCGCTTTGCCGAGGGCATCAGCCTCCCTCTCGACGGAGAGCGCCTACGTGTGCTTACCGAGTGCCTTTCCGAGGATCCGCGGCCTGCCTACCGCGACGACCGGCGCGTATATTCGATGCGCTTTGCCACGCTCGACGTACGGTTCACCGTTCTTGACGATGTGCTGACCGTGGTGGGCTTTTGCGAGATTATGTAAAAATCTCCCCGTTTCGGGGAGATTTTTCTCAGCTGTTCTTGTTCTGGTTGTTGTTCTGATTGTTGTTCTGGTTGTTCTTATTCTGGCTGTTCTTGTTCTGATTGTTGTTGTTCTGATCGTTCTTGTTCTGGTTGTTCTTGTTCTGGTTGTTGTTGTTTTCGAGCATGGTTTTTTCTTCCTTTCGGCATTCCGCCCCGAGGGGCTCTGCCGAAAGAATGTCCCACAGGAACCGAATTTATGCGTTTTCCTTGATTTTTTTCGCGCCGCGTGCTACAATATGTTCAATCAATGAAGCAAAGGAGGCGCGCCATGAGCGTTGTGATAGGAATTGACATCGGAGGAAGCACCACGAAGATCGTGGGCTTTGACAAAAGCGGCGAGGGGCGCCGTCTTCTCCCGCCCTTTCTCGTGCAGGCCGCCGATCCCCTCACCTCGATGTACGGTGCCTTCGGCAAATTTCTGGCCGAGAACGAGCTGCCCCTCTCCTCGATCGAGAAGGTGATGATGACAGGCGTTGGTGCCTCGTACTTCACAAAGCCGATCTACGATCTCCCCTGCGAGAGCGTGAGCGAGTTCCGCGGCACGGGGCTTGGGGGGCTGTATCTCTCGGGCCTCTCGCGCGCCATTATCGCCAGCATGGGGACGGGAACCGCCCTCGTATATGCCGAGGAGGGGCAAGAGATGGAATACCTCGGCGGCACCGGCGTTGGCGGCGGCACGCTGCTCGGCCTTTCCAAAAAGCTGCTCGGGATCGAATCGCTCGATCACCTCGGGCTCCTCTCGGAGGAGGGGAACCTCGACCGCATCGATCTGCGCATCGGCGACTTTGCCAAGGAGGCCCCGATCGAAACCATGCCGCGCGATCTGACGGCCTCAAACTTCGGCAAGGTGAGCGACATGGCCACGAAGGCCGACCTCGCGCTCGGACTCTTTAATATGGTATACGAAACCATCGGCATGATGGCGATCTTTGCGGCACGCGGCCGCGGCATCCGCGACGTGGTGCTGACCGGCAACCTCGCCGTCACCCCGTTCGCCTCGCGCATTTTCCCCCGTCTTTCCGAGATCTTCGGCCTGAATTTCATCATTCCCGAGAGGGCGCAGTTTGCGACCGTCATTGGGACGGCGCTGTGCGGCTGACGAGAATTTTTAACTTTTTTTCAAAAAGGTATTGTAATTGTCAATTTTTTCTGCTATACTACTGATAGTATGGATGATACGATGTGAGAGTGGGTGCTACCCACTCTTACTTTTTGAAACGGAGGGCTTATGAAAAAGCAGAACGTTGCCGAGGCGGTCGCCGCCCTGCTCGGCTCCACCGTCGAGGGCCTCGGCCTTCTTCTCTGGGACGTGGAGTACGCGAAGGAGGGTGCCGACTATCACCTGACCGTGACGATCGATTCGCCAAAGGGCGTAACGATCGAGGACTGTGAGCGCGTGCATCGCGCCATTGACCCGATCCTTGACGAGGCCGATCCCATTGAGGGGGCGTACATTCTGAACGTATCCTCCCCCGGCGTTGAGCGCGTCCTGCGGACCGAGGCGCATCTCGCGGCTTCGCTCGGTGAGCGCGTTGAGCTCCGCCTCTACCGCCCGATCGACGGGCAGAAGTCGCTGCGCGGCACGCTCACGGCCGTGGAGGGCAACACCCTTGTGCTGGACGGTGACGTGCGCGTTGATCGCAGCGCCGTCAGCAAGGTACAGACGGTGTATTTCGATTGATTTAATTAAAGATCCAAACATATAGAAAGGATACCGGCATCTCGCCGGTGTTTGAAAGATGAACACTGAATTTTTCAATGCACTTGACGCCCTGGAAAAGGAAAGGGGCATCGCCAAGGAGTACGTCCTCGAGAAGGTAGAGGCCGCCCTGACCGCCGCCTTCCGCCGTGAGGTGGGGGCCAGCGCCAACGTGCGGATCGTGCTTGACCCCGTGAAAAAGGACGTTAAGGTCATTCGCCTGATGACCATCGTCGAGGAGGTCACCGATCCTACCTGCGAGATGACGCAGGAGCAGGCGCTCACCGCCAAGGCCGAGAAGCGCGCCAAGGGCCGTTCCACCAAGGTCGGTGCCGTCATCGAGATGGAGATGAACCCGAAGACCTTCCGCCGTCTTTCGGCCACATCGGCACGTCAGATGATCATTCAGGGCATCCGCGAGGCAGAGCGCAGCAATATGGTGCGCGACTACGAGAGCAAAAAGGAGTCGGTCATCACGGCGACCGTCGATAAGATCGATCCCGAGAACGGCAACGTCATCCTCGCGATGGGCGGTACGGGCTTTGCTACCCTCCCCGTCAGCGAGCAGATCCCCGGCGAGACCTACGAGGTGGGCGACCGCGTGAAGGTGGTCCTCACCGAGATCCACTCGGCCGAGGCGAGAGGCCCGGTCGTTTCGATCTCGCGCTCGCATCCGAGCCTTGTCCGCCGTCTGTTTGAGCTTGAGATCCCCGAGTGCGCCTCGGGCGTTGTCGAGGTCAAGAGCGTTTCGCGCGAGGCCGGCTCGCGCAGCAAGGTCGCGGTTTACAGTCAGGACCCCAACGTTGACGCCGTCGGCGCCTGCATCGGTAAAAGCGGGATGCGTATCGCCCCGATCCTTGCCGAGCTTTCGGGCGAGAAGATCGACGTCGTGCATTACAGCGACGATCCCGCCGTGTACGTAGCCGAGGCGCTCTCGCCTGCGAAGGTCCTCTCGGTCGAGGTCGAGGGCGAGCGCACCTGCCGTGTTCGCGTCGCTCCCGAGCAGCTGTCGCTGGCTATCGGTAAGGAGGGCCAGAACGCGAAGCTCGCAGCACGTCTTACCGGTCTTAAGATCGACATCAAGGCATAAAAAAGGAAAGAGGGGGCAGTCTATGGCCACCGTCAGAAAGATCCCCAGCCGCCGCTGCACGGGCTGCGGCGAGCATTTCCCGAAGATCGAGCTCGTCCGCGTTGTGCGCTCGCCCGAGGGGGAGATCTCGTTGGATGCCACCGGCAAAAAGCCGGGGCGCGGCGCTTATCTTTGCAAGAGCGCCGATTGCCTGCGCCGTGCGCGCAAGGCGCGCCGCCTCGAGCAGAACCTCGAGGTGACGATCCCCGCCGAGGTATACCTTGCACTGGAAGGAGAGCTTACCCGTGAGTAATACCGGGTCCCCCGACCGCTTCCTTGGGCTTTGCGGCCTCTGCCGCAGGGCCGGGCGCATCGTTTGCGGCGCGCCCCTCATCTTCAAGGCCCTCCGGGGGAAAACGCCCCCGTCCCTCGTTCTCGTTGCCGCCGATGCCTCAGAGGGCTCCGAGAAGAAGCTGCGGACCAAATGTGAATTCTACCGTGTTCCCCTTATGAAGACGCCTTACTCCAAGGAGGTCCTCGCCCACGCCGTCGGTAAGGTCGGCCCCTTGGCGGCCATCGCCGTCATGGATGCGGGCATTGCGGGGGAGCTACTAAAATCGTCAGGAAAGGACGCTTCCGAAGCCGTCGGAAGTGAGGAGAAGTAATTATGGCAGTAAAGGCAAACAAGATCTCTCTTTCTCAGATCACGAAGGACTTTGCACAGAAAAGCCGAGATGTGCTCGACCTGCTCAAGAGCCGCGGCCTTGAGAAAAAGAGTGGTGCAACGCTCACCGAGAGCGAGTTCGCACTCTTTCTCGATGCACTGACCTTTGCGAACCAGATCGAGAACCTTGACGATTATCTCACGGGCAAGGCGCGCATCGTCTGCTCCGACAAGCAGCCGAAGGCCGACGAGAAGGCGGCCGAGCCCACACCCGAAAAGGCGCCCGAGGTCAAGAAGCCGGCGGCTCCCGAAAAGCCCCGCACCTTCCATACCGGGGCCGACAAGAACGCCCCCGTCGACCGCTTCAGCCGCTTTGAGGGCCGTTCCCCCGTGGCCGCGCCCCAGCCCAAGAAGCCCGAGGTGAAAAAGCCCGATCCGCGCCGCGAAGGGCGCCCGGCGATGCCTGCGGCACCGCGCACGGAGGGCGGCTTCTCGGTGACGACGGCGGCCGATTACAACGCCGGTGCGCCCCGTACCCGCGTGGTCGACACGCGCACGTCGTCGGTCGACCTCTCGAAATACGATGAGAAGCTCGACAAGTACTCCTCGCGTGTCACGGATATGCATCAGGAGCGCCAGAAGCTGAAAAAGCAGGACAACCGCAACGCAGGGAGCAAGCAAAACCGCGAGAAGGAACGCCTCGCCCAGGAGAAGCTCCGCAAGCAGCAGTTCGAGCGCGCCAAGAAAAAGCAGCTTGAGATCACCATTCCCGACGAGATCTCGGTCGGCGAGCTGGCGCAGCGCCTGAAGAAAACGAGCGCTGAGGTCATCAAACGCCTGATGATGATGGGCGTGATGGCCACGGTCAATCAAACGATCGACTACGACACCGCCTATCTCATTGCCGACGAGCTCGGCGCCATCGCCACGCGCGAGGTGGTCGTCACGATCGAGGAGCGCCTCTTTGACGACTCGGCCGATGCGCCCGAAAGTCTTATCAAGCGCACCCCCGTCGTCTGTGTTATGGGCCACGTTGACCACGGCAAGACCTCCCTGCTCGACGCTATCCGCCATACGAGCGTTACGAGTGGCGAGGCCGGCGGCATCACCCAGGCCATCGGTGCCTATCAGGTCACGGTGAACGGCGAGCCGATCACCTTCCTCGATACTCCCGGCCACGAGGCCTTCACCGCCATGCGCGCGAGAGCCGCCCAGGCCACCGATATCGCCATCCTCGTGGTGGCGGCCGATGACGGCATCATGCCCCAGACGGTCGAGGCCATCAACCATGCCAAGGCCGCCGGCATTGACATCATCGTTGCTATCAATAAGATGGATAAGCCGCAGGCTAACCCCGACCAGGTCATGCAGGAGCTGACGAAGTACGACCTCGTTCCCGAGGAATGGGGCGGCGATGTGATGTGCGTGCCGGTCAGCGCCCTGACGGGCATGGGCATCGACACCCTGCTTGAGGACGTCCTGCTCGTCGCCGAGGTCAAGGAGCTGAAGGCCAACCCGAACCGCCGCGCCAAGGGTATCGTCATTGAGTCGCGCCTCGATCACGGCCGCGGCCCCGTGGCGACCGTCCTTGTGCAGAACGGTACTCTGAATGCCGGTGACATCGTGATCGCGGGCACCGCCGTCGGCCGTGTGCGCGCGATGGTCAACGATAAGGGCCAGCAAATTAAAACGGCAGGCCCCGGCGTGCCGGTCGAGATCATCGGTCTTTCCGAGATCCCCGAGGCAGGCGACGAATTCAACGCGGTCGAGGACGAGAAGATGGCCCGCCAGCTCTCCGAGCAGCGCCGCGACAAGGCGAAGGAGGAGTCCTTCCGCCAGAACGCTCGCATGAACCTTGACGATCTCTTCTCGCGCATCGGCGAGGGTGTCAAGAACCTGAATATCATCATCAAGGCCGACGTTGCCGGCTCGGCAGAGGCGGTCAAGGCCTCGCTCCTCAAGCTGTCGAACGAGGAGGTCAAGGTGGCTGTGATCCACACCGCCGTCGGCGGTATTACCGAGGGCGATGTGATGCTCGCCCGCGCATCGGACGCCATCATCGTTGGCTTTAACGTCCGCCCCGACCGTTCGGCCCTTGATTCGGCCAAGCGTGACGGCGTGGACATCCGCACCTACCGCATCATCTACGAGTGCATTGAGGAGATCGAGGCGGCCATGAAGGGCATGCTTGCCCCCACCTTCCGCGAGAATCTGCTTGGCCACGCCGAGGTGCGCCAGGTCATCCATGTCTCGCGTGCGGGCACCATCGCCGGCTCCTACGTGCTGGACGGCAAGGTCACGCGCGCCT
>JAZQVJ010000184.1:0-8724 GCA_045631785.1 Eubacteriales bacterium | reverse complement strand
ATTGGTGCGGTCCCTGCCGCCTCCTTGCGCCGACGGTCGAGGAGATCGCCGCCGAGGCCGAGGGCTTCCTTGTTGCCAAGGTGAATGTGGACGAGGCCCCGGCGCTTGCCGAGCGCTTTGGCGTTATGAGCATCCCGACGCTCGTCGTCATCAAGGGCGGAGAGGCCGTTGGCCGCGCCGTCGGTGTCCGCCCGAAGGCGGCTATCCTCGACCTACTTGCGAGCGCCGTCGGCTAAGGCGCGCAGTGCGACGGGATCCAGCACCCTCACAGCGCCGCGCAGCACCGCGATCCTCCCCTCGGCTGCCAGGGTTTTGAGCCGGCGGGAGATCGCTTCGCGGGCCGAGCCGGTGTAACGCGCGATCTCATCCTGCGTTAGGAACACGGTATCGCCGCCGCGGCGGTCCAGCTCCCCGATGAGGAAGGAGGCAAGGCGGCGGTCAAGGCTCTTGAAAAGAATACCGCGGAAGGCCTGCATCACCTCAGAGAAGCGGAGCATCGCCGCCCTGAGCATATAACATTCGACAGTAGGATTCCGGCGGCAGAGCGATGCAAAGGCCGCCGCGTCAAAGACCAAAAGCTCGGTGCGGCATTCCGCCTCCAGCGTTACCTCAAAGTGGGCGTCATTCTCTAAAAGGCAGGGGGCGGACATCGGGCAGAAATCCCCCTCCGCCAAGCGGTAGAGTGTGATCTCGCGTCCCTCCTCGGAGAGCATATACGCACGCAAGCGCCCGCGCCGCAGGAGCAGGGGGCCGGTGCAATGGTGATCCCCGGAATGCACGATCTCGGAAAGCTCGCAAACGCGCGGCCGCGCCGCCTCCGTGAGCTGACGGCGCTCCTCTTTGGAGAGCGCATCAAAAAACGGAAACACCTTGGAAAGATATAGGGAAAGGTCGTTGTCCTGCACAGCCCTTCCTCCCTTCTTGAGTTTACAATAAAAGTATACCATAAGATGCGCCGCCTTGCAACGGCACAGCACGAATTTTCAGAGGTTCCTATGAAAAAAGTTATTATCATCGGCGGCGGCCCCGGGGGGATCAGCGCCGCCCTGTATACCGTCCGCGCAGGTCTTGACACCCTTGTGATCGCCAAGGACGGCGGCGCCCTCGAGCGTGCCGAGCGTATTGAAAACTACTACGGTCTGCCTACTCCCGTTTCGGGGAAGGAGCTGGCCGAGAACGGCCGCCGCGGGGCCGAGAGCCTTGGCGTTCGTTTTCTCACGGCCGATGTCACCGCCATAGAAACCGACGGACGCGGCTATAAAATCAGAGCAAGCGGTAAAGAATACTTTGCGGACGGAGTGGTTGTTGCCACGGGAACCGAGCGCCGCCTGCCGCCGATCGAGGGAGCCTCGCGTTACCTTGGGCAGGGAGTGAGCCTTTGCGCTGTGTGCGATTCCTTTGCCGCACGCCGCCGCGCGGTGGCCGTCATTGGCGCCGGCGACTTCGCCCTTGAGGAGAGCGCCGTGCTTCTGGGTGTTGCCGAGAGCGTCACCCTTTGCACGAACGGGGGCGAGCCGCCCGAGGGACTTCCCCCGGAGGTCGCCGTGAGGCGCGAGTCGATCGCCGCCCTTGAGGGCGACGGCCTGCTTCGCTCGATCCGCTTTGAGGACGGCGCGTCGCTTCCGGTTGCGATGGCCTTCATAGCCACGGGGACACCCGGCGGTGCCACTCTCCTTGAGCGCCTTGGCCTTGCGACCGAGGGCGGCCGCATCGTGACCGATGACGACGGTGCCACCGCCCTCCCTTGTCTTTATGCCGCGGGTGACGTTACGGGCGGCCTCCTTCAGGTCGCCACTGCTGTTGCCGACGGCGCCCGCGCGGGGCTTGCCCTCGTCCGTGCGCTGCGGACGTAACAATAAGAGCCAACCGGGAGGTTGGCTCTTATTGGCTTATATCAGCTGCCAAGCACCGAGAGCGATCGCGGCGGAGGCAATGTTTGAAAGAATGTTGACGGCACTGTTGCCGATGGCGGCCACACCGCCGATGCGGGTGGCAGGCGCTCCGCAATGGACGCTCTTTTCGGTATACGCCGCGCACACGGGGCAACGGTATTTCCCTTGCACGAGCGAGCCGAGAACGCTGTCGATCAGCATCCCGAGGAAGGCAGCGCCCGCCGCCACGGCGGCGCCAAGCACGCCGATCTCGGAAAAAAGAGAAAGGAGAAAGCATACGAGGCATCCAAGGAAAGAGGCAAGCGTTCCCATAAGGCTGATGCCGCCCGAGCGACCGCGCTCGATCCGCCGCAAACGGCAGATGTCCACAGGATCCCCGGGGAAGAGGGTGCCGATATCCGAGGCCATGGTATCGGCAAAGAATTCGGCAATCGCGGCGTAATAGGCAACGAGCAGGGACTCGTGCGGGAAAATGCCGTACACAAGAAGCAAAAGCGCCCCAATGAGGCCGTTGCATGCTACCTGGCGCACGCCGCGCGCTCCGTCCGAATGACGGTTCTTTTTCTTTTTGTTCAAGGAGTGAACCAGGGCACAGAGAAAGAAGATCGCAAGGATATAGACGGCGGCCGCCACTCCGCCAAAGGCGAGAATGACGAGCAGCATCGCCATCGCCAACAGGGCGCCGGGGAGAGTCAGCACACTCCGCCATACCGAGAGGAGAACGAAGGCGATCCCCACAAGTGTGCCGATCAGCAGTCGTATCAGCATAGCCGCCCCCTATCCGAGGAGGGCCACGAGCAGCCCAACGCCGAAAACGATCGCGGGATTGTCGTATCGCCCCGTGAGGAGCTCAAGGACGGCAGTGAGCGCCGCCGCCGCGAAGAGAAGCCCGGGGGAGAGCATCAGAGGCGGGAAGATAAGACCGAGGATCACCATCCCCAAAAGCGAGAAGAAGAAGCAAACGGTAGTGCCCTCGATTGATTTCTCACCGAAAATGCGATGCCGCTTTGGCAGTGCGCCGCACAGCAGGGCGGCAAAGCCGTCACCGAACGAAAGGCAGAAGATGGCCGCGCCCGCAGCATCGAGATAGGGCGGGTAGAAGCACGCCACCGCATTCGACACGGTGATGGAGAGCGCGTAATAGAAGATGCCGTAGGGGTTTTCGGGGTTGACCATCGACTCGACAAGGCGGAAGCGCGCCACGAGGAAAAGCCCGAGAGTGATGATCGAGGGGAGGAGGAGCAGACCGAGCGCATCCTCGCGGAAATAGTGGTATTGGATCACGAAAACGAAGCCAACGAGAATGTGCGTCAGCTTTCGCGTTGCGGCGCTCGGGACCTTAAAATAACGGTGCAGAGCAAAGGAAAGAGCCACTACGCTCAAAACATAAAGCCCTTCGATAAGATATCCCACGCGCTCACCTCCGTCATCAGGATCTTGTGCAATTATACCACAGTATACCATAGGTGGCACGGTTTGTCAAATAGAAAGGAAAAGGTAGGCCATTACCTTACAACAGAAAAAAGAGCAACCTTTTTGGTTGCCCTTTTTGGTGCCGGTGGCGGGGGTTATCTCGGCGCGACCAACGAAAAAGGCGAGGGGGATTTCGCCTTTTTCTCCGCGCCTCGGTCAGTCGCGGCTCTGACGGTCCCCCGGACCGTCATTCACTACCGCTCCCCTTCGCCCCCCAAAACCACAATGGCAAAAAAGGCACCCTTGATAGGATGCCTTTTTGGTGCCGGTGGCGGGGGTCGAACCCGCACGGTATCGCTACCAACGGATTTTGAGTCCGCCTCGTCTGCCAATTCCAACACACCGGCGCGCCTATACAGTATAGCACATGCGAATCGGAAAATCAAGTGCCGAGGAAAAAATCTTCAAATAAAGTGCGCGCGGGAATTGATATTCGCGGAAAATTGCGGTATAATAGGAACGACCGGGCATAACGCCCGAAAACCTACACCTGCGAGGTATCCCATGGGCGAATCTCTTGAAAAGCAAGTGGGGGGGATCTCGGTCAAGACCGAGCACATCTTCCCGATCATAAAAAAATGGCTCTATTCCGAGCGCGATATCTTCCTCCGTGAGCTGGTCTCAAACGCGCAGGATGCCGTCACCAAGCACCGCCGCCTTGTTTCACTCTCAAAGGCTGAGGAGGCCGGCGAGGCTTACGCCGTCCGCGTTTCGTTTTCTGCGAGCGAGCGCACACTCACGGTGTCGGACAACGGCATCGGGATGACGCGTGATGAGGTCGAGCGCTACATTTGCCATATGGCGCTTTCGGGCGCGCTTGAATTTATCGAGAAGTACGAGGGCGAGAGCGAGGGCGCCGGGGGCGGCATCATCGGCCACTTCGGCCTCGGCTTCTATTCGGCCTTTATGGTGGCAGACACCGTTGAGATCGTCACTCGCTCCTATACCGGCGCCCCTGCCGTCCGTTGGACCTGCACTGAGGCGGGCGAATACGAGATGACCGAGGCCGAGCGAGAGGGGCAGGGGACCGATGTGATCCTTCATCTTTCCGATGAGGGTGCCGAATACGCAAGCCGCGCCCGCCTTCTGGGGATCCTTACGCGCTACTGTGCCTTTATGCCCACTGAGATCTATCTTAGCGATGCCGACGGCGAAAAGAGCCGGGAGGACGGAGCGCCGATCAACGATACCGATCCCCTCTGGCAGCGCCGCGCCGCTGACGTGACCGACGAGGAATACGGCGAGTTCTACCGCCGTGTCTTCGGTGACGGTCGCGAGCCCCTCTTTCATATGCATCTTGCGGCTGATTATCCCCTGAACTTCAAGGGTGTTCTGTTTTTTCCGAGGATCGACCGCCGCGCCGAGAGCCTTGAGGGGCAGATCAAGCTCTACTATAACCAGGTCTTCGTGGCCGATAACATCCGTGAGGTCATTCCCGAATATCTACTGATGCTCCGCGGCGTTATCGACTGCCCCGAGCTCCCCTTGAACGTCTCGCGCAGCTATCTCCAGGACAGTGCCTACGTTCGCAAGGTGGCGGCCTATATCGTCAAAAAGGTGGGCGACAAGCTCTCCTCGATGGCGAATACCGACCGTGCCGCCTATGAGGAGAAGTGGGGCGATCTTGCGGCCTTCGTCGAATACGGCTGCATCTCGGACCGCAAGTTCTTTGACCGTGTTGCCTCCGCCCTGCTCGTCACGATGACGGATGGGAGCCGCAAAACGCGCGACGAGGTGTTGGCGCTTGCGGCCGAGGAGGGACACGAGGGGGTGCTGTATTACGCCGTGGACGGCGGCCGACAGGCCGCCCTCATCGAAGCCTTCCGCAAAAAGGGCATCTCGGTGATCCTCGCCCCCGATATGCTGGACGTGCGGCTCCTTGAGATGCTTGAGGTCTATTGCGAGGGCGTGAAGTGCCGCCGCATCGATGCCTCGACCGATGCCCTCCGAAAGGGCGATGCTACCGAAAGCGAGAGGGCAACCGCCCTCTTTGGCGATCTTCGGGCCGAGGGGCTGATGCTCTCGCTCCGTTGCGAGCATCTGTCCGAGGATGCGCCGCCCGTCGTCCTGACCGTGAACGAGGAGGAGGCGCGGGTGCGCGAGGCCATGCGCTTCTTTTCGCCCGATGCCCTTCCGATGCCCGTGGGGGCCACCCTCGTCCTGAACCTTGATGCCCCCGTGACCGTTCGTCTTCTTGACGGCGGCTATGGCGAGGAGGAGGGGGCCGTTGCCCGCCATCTCCTCTCACTGGCCCTTCTTTCCTACCGCCCGCTGTCGGCCGATGAAATGACCGAGCTTCTCGCCGAGAGCTATCGCCTGCTCGGTCGGCTGCCGTGACCGTCGCGGAACGGCTTTCTCCCATCCTCGGGAACCTTGCGGAGAACGCCGCCGCCGTAGGGCGGGAGACCGAAAAGCGCATAGGCCACCTCTCGGAGCTTGCCTATGCCACGGCCGAGCAGCTTGCCGCCGCGGGGGAGACCTCCTCCCCCTTCACCTTTTTCCCGGCGGCCTCCGCCCTTCTTGCGGCCCTGCCGGCGCCACCCTCGGCCTCCGCTTTTCTGACCGATGCCGATCGCGCGCACCTGTCCCTCCTTCTTCTCGGCGAGGCCGAGAAGCGCCTTGGTCGCCGCCTCACCCCCTTTGATTTTGCCGACGGCGCCGTGCCTCCCCCGGCGCGGAGCCGCACCGTATACGTCAAAAATCCCCACGCCGAGACCGCATACCGGCGCTTTGTTGCCTATCTCGCCTCGCCCACGGCGGTCTACCGTGACAGCTTCCGCGAGCTGTTTGACGACGTTGAGAACGGGTACGCCGAGTATGCCGTCCTCCCCCTGTTCTCGGACGGGGTGCGTATCGCCTCGGTTGCCCGCATGATCGAGGAATACGGCCATGCGATCGTTGCCGTCACCACCGTCCCGACGGGCGAGGGGGAGGCGGTCTTCGCCCTTCTTTCTCGCCGTTCGGTGCGGCTTTTTCCGCCGACGCTGTATTTCTTTTGCTCCTCGCTCCGGGATGTTGGTGCTGCGGGGCTTCTCACCGCGCTCCCGATCCTCGGCCTTGCGCTCGAGGCCATGGATCCTCTGCCACCGTCGCCCGGGCGGTCACGCACCCTCTTTGGCGTTGCGGTGCGCGGGGAGGAGCGCGCCTTTGTTTCGCTTCTTGTCTATCTTTCGCTCTTTTTGCCGGGATACCTCGGCGGGGGCTTCTATTTTGAACTCGACTGAAAGGAACCTGCTATGAAAACACTTTCTTACCGTACCCGCGGTGTGTGCGCCGGCCGTATCGACGTCGCCATCGACGGTAACGTCGTCGCGGACGTGAAATTCTTCGGCGGCTGCGGCGGCAACACCCAGGGGGTTGCCTCGCTTGTACGCGGCATGACCGCCGAGGAGGCCGTTGCGCGCCTGCGCGGCATCCGTTGCGGGATGAAGCCCACCTCCTGCCCCGACCAGCTGGCCACTGCCATTGAGGCGTGCATGGCGCTTGCCGCCGATGAGGAGGACGCATGAAGGGATACGAGAAGGAATACGAGCGCTGGCTCACGTCCCCCACGCTGACCGAGGAGGAGCGTGCCGCTGTGGCTGCCGTCACCTCGGAGGAGGAGCGAGAGCTGGCCTTTGGCCGCACCCTTGAATTCGGCACGGCGGGGCTTCGCTCCTCGATGGCGATGGGCCCCGGCCGCATGAATGTCCATACCGTTGCCCACGCAACGCAGGGCATGGCCGAGCTGATCTTGAAGAACGGAGGCGCCGAGCGCGGCTGTGTCATCGGCTATGACAGCCGCCACAATTCCGCCCTCTTTTCGCGCGTTGCCGCCGAGGTGCTGGCGGCCGCCGGCATCCGTGTCTATCTCTTTGACGGGATGCGCCCGACGCCCGAGCTCTCCTTTGCCGTCCGCCACCTGGGGTGCATGGCGGGTATCAACATCACCGCCTCGCACAACCCGAAGGAATACAACGGCTACAAGGCCTATTGGGAGGATGGCGCTCAGCTCTCACCCGAGGACGCCGCCGTTGTCAGCGACGTGATGGCGAGGATCGACGTTCTCGGCGGTGCCGCCCGCGCCGATTTTGACAAGGCCGTAAGCGATGGCCGCATCACCCTGCTCGGCGAGGACTTTGACGAGGCATATCTTGATGCCGTCCTCGCCACCCTTATCGACCGCGACCTCCTTGGCCGCGCCGCCGATACCCTGTCGATCGTCTATACCCCCCTGCACGGCGCGGGCTGCCGCCTCGTGCCTGAGGCACTCCGCCGCGCGGGCCTTCGCCACGTCTACCCGGTGGAGGAGCAGATGATCCCCGACGGGGATTTCCCGACCGTGTATAAGCCAAACCCCGAATACGCCGAGGTCTTCCGTCTCGGCATCGCGCTTGCCGAGCGCGTCGGGAGCGATATCGTCATCGCCACCGATCCCGACTCCGACCGTGTCGGCGCCGTTGCACGCGATAAGAACGGCGGCTTTGTCACCATCAGCGGCAACGAGATGGGGGCGCTCCTGCTCGATTACGTCATCGGTGCGCGCCGCCGTGTCGGCCGCCTGCCCGAGGGGGCCTTCACCATCAAGAGCATCGTGTCGACCGATCGCGTCACCGAGATCGCCGAGAGGAACAACGTCCGTCTTTACGACGTCCTCACGGGCTTCAAGTACATCGGTGAGGTCATCAAGGATCACGAGGCGCGCGGCGAGGAGGGCAACTTCATCCTCGGCTTTGAGGAGAGCTACGGCTACCTTACCGGCACCTACGCTCGTGATAAGGATGCCGTGTCCGCTACCCTGATGATCGCCGAGATGGCGGCGTATTACGAGGAGCGAGGGATGACGCTTGTCGATGCCCTTTCCGAGCTTGACAAGACATACGGCGTCTTCCGTGAGAAGACCACTGAGATCTATATGGAGGGGCTTGACGGCATTGCCCGTCAGCGCCGCGTGATGGAGACGCTTCGAGCGACACCTCCCACCGATCTCGGCGGCCGCCGTATCACCTCTATCGGCGATTACAGTAAAGGTTTCTTTACAGATGTGGCGACCGGCGAGCGCACCGAGATCCCCCAGCCGCCGAGCAACGTCCTCTATTTCATCACCGAGGATAACGACAAGGTGGTGATCCGCCCCTCAGGCACCGAGCCGAAGATCAAGATCTACCTCCTGGTCCACGGTAAGAACGAGCAGGAGGCCGAGGGGAAGATCGCCGCCTTCACCGAGGCGACCGCTGCCTTCTCCCGCGTGTAACGGCAGAATCCGTGCAAGTAACGAAACGAGGAAACGACAAGTGACAGACAAGCAAAAGCATATCCGCAATTTCTCGATCATTGCTCATATCGACCACGGCAAATCAACGCTTGCCGACCGCATCCT
>JAZQVJ010000183.1:0-4274 GCA_045631785.1 Eubacteriales bacterium | reverse complement strand
TTGCCCATATCGGTGGCGATCAGCCCGGGGCTCAGCGACACAACGCGGATGCCGCGCTTGCCAAGCTCAAAGGCACACTTCTTGGCATACCAGACAACGAAATTCTTGGAAAGCGCGTAGGCAAAGCCCTTGCGCTGGTATTCGCCCTTCGGAAGGCTGCTCTTTTTTATGAGCTTCTTAAGAAAGAGAGCTTCATCGCTCTCGGCGAGGGCGTAGACCTTCTTATTGATGAGGAAGGAGGGGAGAACGTAGGCCGAGTTCGAGGACACGTCCACGATCACGCTCCCTGCGTTCATAACCTTGGAAAATTCCTGATTTACGTAGACTGTGCCGAGGGCATTGATGCGAAGGATGCTCTCCTGCGTTCCCTTCATTGCCGGCGAAACGCCCGCCGAATTGATGACGTTCTTGACCTCGCCGAGCGATGCGGCAAAGGCCGCAAGCTCCTGCACGCTCTCGCGGCTCGAGGTATCGCACGCCTTGGCGTAAGCCGTGAAGCCCAGCGCCTCCAGCTGCTCGACCGCCCCCTCCAGCTTAGAGAGTGTTCTCCCCGAGAGCACAATGATCTTATCCTTGGGCATCAGCTTGGCCGCCTCAAGGCCCATGCCGCTGCCGCCACCCGTAATCACGCATACGCTTGCCATAGCAATTCTCCTTATCCGTCTTTTTTAATCATTATAACCCGACGGCCGACCGCTTGTCAACCAAAAGCCCAAAAAAGATCGGAAAGTAGCCGTTCCCGGCGGAACGGGCGCACCTCTCTTTACAAATCCCCCTTGACTTCGCCGCGTTTTCCTGTATAATAAAGATATCAACTTATAAGGAGAACTACTATGGGAAGACTGGAAGGTAAGGTCGCTATCATCACAGGCGGTAACTCGGGCGTCGGCGCCGCGACCGCCGAGCTGTTTGCCAAGGAGGGTGCCAAGGTCGTCATCACGGCGCGCCGCGTGCCCCAGCTGGAGGAGGTCGCCGAGAGGATCCGTGCCGCCGGCGGCGAGGTGCTGCCCGTGCCCTGCGACGTTTCAAGGGTGGAGGAGGTCGAGGCGATGGTCGCCAAAACCGTCGAGGTCTTTGGGAGGATCGACGTTCTCGTGAATAACGCCGGCGTTCTCGAGGCCGGCCTTAAGCCGATCGACTGCTTCCTCGAGGAGGACCTTGAGCGCGTCCTGGCCATCAACACCAAGGGCTGCCTCTACTGCACGAGAGCCGCCGTCAAGGAAATGATGAAGACGGGACAGGGCTCAATCATTAATCTCGATTCCGTGGCCGGTGCCTTTGGCACGGGCGGCGCCTCGTACGTCACCTCGAAGGCCGCCGTCATCGGCCTGACGAAGCACACCGCCCTGCGCTTCACGGGGACCGGCATCCGCTGCAATTCGGTCAACCCCAGCACGATCATCACCCCCATGACCATGACGACCGATCCCGCGAGCCTCAACCCCGATATGATGGGCCAGATGAGAAAGCACATGAACCTCACCGTGCCCCCCTGCATGCCCGCCGACGTTGCGAACGTCCTCCTCTTCCTTGCGAGTGACGAGTCGCGCGCCATCACGGGGCAGGTGCTTGTCACCGACTTCGGCGCCACGCTGTAAGAAAGAAAACCCCCGGTGACGGGGGTTTCCTTTTATGTCGGGGATGTCCCCCTTGACTGAAGATCTCGGCCATAGCGTCGGTGATCTCCGGCTTTATATCGCAATTCCCAACAAAAACCGTGCGCGCCCGGCCTTCGTTTATTCTTGACATGTGCCTTTGTTTATTATATACTGGAAAAAAAGCCAAGGGAGGCCCCTTATGTCAAGGAAAAAGCTGATCCCCCTTCTATCGGCCGCCGTCCTTCTTGCGGTGATCGCCGCTATCCTGATTTACCTCCTCGCCTTTTATCTTCCCGATAAGCGCGAGAGAGAGGAGCGCGAGCGCCTTGTGCGCGAGTATTACGAGGCAAAGCTCTCCCTCTACCGCGAGGAAAACGAGAGATACGCCGACTATGAGGTGGACGTTGCCTTCCTCGGTGACAGCCTGACCGACGGCTACGACCTTGCGGCCTACTATCCGCAGTACGTGACGGCAAACCGCGGCATCGGCGGCGAGACCTCCCACGGTCTTGAAGAACGCATGCAGATCTCGCTTTATGACCTGGGGCCAAAGGTCGCCGTGATCCTCATCGGGGGCAATAACCTTGACACGATGATGGAAAACTACGAGCGCATGCTCGTTGATGTAAAGGAAACGTTACAGGATACCGAGGTGATCCTTGTGTCGCTGACAGCGATGGGCGGCGACTATGCCAAGAAAAACCCCCTGGTCGCCTACAACAATGTCATCATCAGGAAGCTGGCAGACAAGCACGGCTTTGCCTTTGTGGACGTCTACACGCCCCTCCTTGATCTTGCGACCGGGGAGATCGCTGCCGCCTACACAAGCGACGGCGTGCATCTGACAAAGCGCGGCTATGAGGTCCTGACCGCGGCTATTACCCCGGCCATTGATGCCGCCCTCGGCAAGGACTGATCCCCAAGGGGAATCGGCCAACACCGCACACATTAGAAAAAAGAGAGCATCCGCGAGGGATGCTCTCTTTTTTGGTGAAGTAGTATGAGGCTAAATCGAAATCCATTTGGTCTCACTGTGGAGTAGGATCTACTCTGTCAAACAAAGCGTCACCATCGGTATTCTCATAGCTTCTGTTTTGTGCATAATCAAATGCAATGCCGTTTCTTTTCGCAAATTCGCAGGCTTGTGTTACTGTGTCGAATTTGGCATTGACCGTATTCCCGTTATAGACCAACCACTCATGAGAAAACACGATCAGACTATTAAAACCGCTTTTGAAGGCGGCGCTGTTTTTTCTATATTCCAGCTCGTCCGTAGCATTGTCCTTCAAAGGTTTTTTATAAATATTGTTGGTCGTAAAGCTATAAAACCAATCTGCGCGCAGATCCGTGGAAAGGAAAATCAAATCGTTCGTTTCATCTTTGACATAGTCATTATCATAAAGATATGTTATAATGTCATCGTCAAAATAGTATGAAAGTCTATTGTCATCGGCCGCCAGAAATCCCAAGGCACCAAAATCAGCATCCCTCATTCCCAGCAGCGCCTGAAGTGAGCCCGAAAAATATTCCAACCGCGGCATTCTATCCAGGCAATCGGTCGTTCCGCATATCCTTTCAACATTGGCCACAAACGCATTCCAATAGGCGAGCCCCTGGTCATACGTGGCGCTTGCCAGGCTTAAACCGTTGGAGTTTGAATGAAAGCCGAGCTTTAACCAATCGCTATTGCTCGCAAATTCGTTCGCATAGGTAGCAGGCACAGCATCCAGAACGCTGTTGTAGGTGTATAAGCTGAAGCGTGCGCCGTACTCATCGTGTAGCTGCTTTAGCCGCGCGAAGAACGGCTCGTCAAAGAGGCTCGTATATTTCGCGCTTGACAGATTTTGAAAGCACAGTGAAACGTCATCAAACGAAAGGTGGATATACCGATTCTCCGAGCCCTCCTCCTCGACATCGTCCCAAACGCGATATGCTGTCTTGACCCCGTTCACCACAAGGTAGCCGTCCTGCACGGTGATCACGTCGGCCACATCGACGAGATATTCGGTTTTCACTCCATTCACCGTAACGTATCCGTCATCACTTACCGTGATTTCGTCCGACGTGTGTATCCTATGCTCGGTCCGGTTTCCATTCACCACAAGGTAGCCGTCCTCACTAACAGTAATGATCGGCTCCTCCGGAACAGAAGCATTGCATGATGCAAAAGAAAAGACTATGATAAACAGGAGCGATAAAACACAAATTTTTTTCACTTTTCTCTCCCAAAACACAAAAATTTGACAATTTCATCATACCATAAAGCATAAGAAAATGCAACATAGTAAGAATACGGGAATTTCGCCTTTGGCGAATATCTTTGCGCCTTGCCGCCGCCTCGTGCAAGCACGGTCGGTCGCTCTGCGGCGCAGATGCGAACCCATGCGCGTGCGTACCGCACGCGCTGCGTTCGATGGACGGACGGGACGTCAAAAAAACAGGAGCACCGCAGTGCTCCTACGGGAATTTCGCCTGCGGCGAATATACCCACGCTTGCCATCGGCTCGCAAGCGGACGCTGCTCTGCGCGGGGTATGCGAACCCAATTCCAAGCGCGAGCGCTTGGAGTGGGTTGGGTGCGGGGAGCGCACCACCACAAAAAAGAGAGCATCCGCGAGGGATGCTCTCTTTTTTGTTGTGACCCGTACGGGAATCGAACCCATGTTTTCGCCGTGAG
>JAZQVJ010000182.1:0-2896 GCA_045631785.1 Eubacteriales bacterium | reverse complement strand
TTTCACCCTGCCGAGCCGGCACGCAGCACAGGGACGGCGTCATCGGCCGAGGAGGGGAGCGCGCGCACCCGGCGTGCCGAGGAGCGCCACCGCCGCAAGGAGGCAGAGCGCCGGGCCGCCGAGGCACGCTTCCGCCCGCGGAGCGTGTGGGAGGAGACGGGGCACGAGGCCCCGCGTGGGTTCGTCGGCTACCGCCGTGTGCGTGAGATGATCAATGCGGAGAGCTACTTTGCCGCCCTTGGCGAGCTGGCCCGCGTGCCTACGGAGAGCCGCGAGGCCGAATGGCACTACCTTGCGGGGCTTGCCCATCTCGGCTGCCGCCATATGCACGATGCGTTGGTCGAGGTCGAGATCGCCTGTCGCACCGACAGGCGGAACGAGGAATATCGGAGAACCCGCGACGAGATGAAGCGGACCATGGCAGGGAATGCTCAGAGGCCTACCGTGAAAAAGCGGCGCGGTCTTCTGTCCTCGCTCTGGCGCGGCATCCTTTCGGCGCTCGGTCTTGATGACGATACACAGTAAAAGGATACATAGCAAGGAGAAAGCATGACGAAAATCGGATTTGTTTCGCTCGGCTGCTCGAAGAATCTCGTGGACACCGAGGTGATGCTGCACAAGCTGATCTCGGCGGGCTACGAGATCACGCCCGAGGATACCGAGGCGGACATTGTGATCGTAAATACCTGCGGCTTCATCGGCGATGCGAAGCAGGAATCGATCGATAATATCCTGGATATTGCCTGGCTCAAGGAGAACAAGTCGCTCCGCGGCATCATTGCCACGGGCTGTATGGTCCAGCGCTACGGCGAGGAGGTGCTTCGCGAGCTTCCCGAGGTGGATGCTATCGTGGGCGTTGGCAGCCTTGACCGCATCGTGGATGCCGTCCGCGCGGTCGAGCGCGGTGAGCGCTTTCTGGCGCTTGACGATCCGGGCACCTCGCCGCTTGGCGGCGACCGCGTTCTGACCACACCCGAGCATATGGCGTATCTGAAGATCGCCGAGGGGTGTGACAACCGCTGCACCTACTGCGCGATCCCCCTCATTCGCGGCGGCTTCCGCAGTCGCCCGATCGAGGAGCTTGTCAAGGAGGCGCAGGGGCTTGAGGAGCTTGGCGTTAAGGAGCTGTGCCTGATCGCGCAGGATACCACGCGCTACGGCCTCGATCTCTATGGCGAATACCGCCTTGCCGACCTTGTGCGGGCCATCACCGAGAATACGGGCATCCCGTGGATCCGGCTCCTCTACTGCTATCCCGACAAGATCACCGATGCCCTCATCGCCGAGCTGCGCGACAATCCGCGGCTCGTCAAGTATATGGATATCCCCATCCAGCACATCTCGGACCGTATCCTCCGCGCGATGAACCGCCACGGCGACGGCGCGACCATCCGCGAGGCCATCGCCCGCCTGCGTGCCGCCGTACCCGGGATCACGCTCCGCACGACCGTGATCGTCGGCTTCCCCGGTGAGACCGAGGTAGAGTTCTCCGAGCTTTGCGAGTTCGTGAAGGAGGCGCGCTTCGACCGCTTTGGCGCCTTCACGTATTCGCCCGAGGAGGACACCCCCGCGGCCACCCTCCCCGATCAGATCGAGGAGCAGGAAAAGCAGGATCGGTACGACACCGTGATGGCCACTCAGCTCCCGATCGCCGAGGAGAAGAACGCCCGGAAGGTCGGTGCGGAGCTGACCGTGCTTTGCGAGGGCTTTGATCCCGTGGCCGAAACGCATTACGGCCGCAGTGAGGCCGATGCGCCCGACGTTGACGGCAAGATCTATTTCTCGGCGCCAAGTCGGCTTGACGCGGGGGAATTTTACCGTGTAAAGATAGAAGAAGCCCTTGACTACGACCTCCTTGGTCGGGTTATCCTTGAAAAGTGAGGTAATACGATGAAAAAGCTGAACCTTCCGAACACCCTCTCGCTCGTGCGCGTTCTTCTTGTGCCGCTGTTTATGGTCGCCGTGATCTTTGTGAAGATCCCCGAGGGGGCCACCTTCCTCGAAACGCTCGGCCTCGCGGCGATCCCCACCGCCATCTTCGGGCTGACGGCGTACACCGATCATCTTGACGGCAAGATCGCCCGCAAGTACAATCTCATCACGGATTTCGGTAAGTTTATCGATCCCCTGGCCGACAAGTTCATGGTCTTCGGCGCTCTCATTGCGATCCTCGTATCGCGCCCCGATATTGCCAAGATCTTCGTCTTCGTGGCGGCCACGATCATGCTCCGTGAGCTGGCGGTCACCTCGCTCCGCCTTGTGGTGGCCTCCTCGGCCGGCAAGGTCGTGGCGGCCTCGTGGTGGGGCAAGGTCAAAACCGCGACGCAGTGCGTTTCGATCCTCCTGATCCTCCTTGAGCCCGTGATCCTCTACGCGGCCCCTGCGGGCTTTCCGCCCCTCCCCTCGTACGTGGCGATGGCAGCCATGCTCATTACCACCATTGGCTCGGGCATTGACTACATGCGCGCATATATGCCGCTGATCGACACGAATAAGTAAAGAAAACTTAACACCGCCTGCGGCGGTCCTATAAAGAAAAAGGAGGCAATGCCTCCTTTTTCTTTATAGGAACAGTGGCCGCCGTTGCTTGCCGCGCAGGGCGTCCTCAAGGCACTCCGAGATCTGTGTGAAGTCGGCTACCAGCGAATGTGGCTTGCGCTCGGGGTCGTCCTGGCGCATCGGAACGAAATAGACGTTCTTACGCATGAGGAGCGTTGCGATGTTCTGGAGTCCTGCCGAGAGGGAGTCGTTGGAGGCAAGGGCGATGAGGGTGGGGCGGTCGGAGCGCAGATGCGCCTTGGCCGCCATCGTCACGGGGCCGTCGGTGATGGCGTTGGCCATCTTGCCGAGCGTGTTGCCCGTGCAAGGGGCAATCACAAGCGCATCGGCCTCTATG
>JAZQVJ010000181.1:0-1904 GCA_045631785.1 Eubacteriales bacterium | reverse complement strand
AAAAGCCCTCGTAGTCCTGGCGGCAGGCAAGCTCGATGATCTCGTTCTCGGGGGAGAAGGTCTGAATAACGGCGCGCCCCGCCACCTGCCCGCGCCCCGCACGTCCGATGACCTGGGTGAGAAGCGAAAAGGTGCGCTCGGCAGCGCGGAAGTCGGGAACATGCAGTGAGATATCGGCCGAAAGCACGCCCGCAAGCGTCACTCGCGGAAAGTCGTGTCCCTTTGTGACCATCTGCGTCCCAAGGAGAACGTCGGCCTCCCCGTTACGGAAGGCGTCGAGCATCCGATCGTAGGACGATTTCGTGGTGGTGGTATCGGCATCCATCCGCATCACGCGGAGATCGGGGCGGATGGCGGCCAGCGCCCCCTCGGCCTTTTGCGTGCCCGCGCCGAGGAAGGAGATCTTATCGCTTCCGCAGTCGGGACATCGGTGCAAAACAGGGGACCGGTAGCCGCAGGTGTGGCACAAAAGATGAGCGCCGCCCCTCCCCTCGTGGTGGGTGAGTGCCACCGAGCAGTTCGGGCAGGAGAAGGCGTGGCCGCAGCCGCGGCAATGCAATACGGCGTGGTAGCCGCGGCGGTTGAGGAACAGAATGGCCTGCTCCCCGGCCTCCTTCACATCCTCTATCTCCTCAGCAAGGCGCACAGCGATCGGCGAGGTGTTGCCGCGGCGCAGCTCCTGACGAAGATCCACGATCTCGGTGCTTGGGAGGGGGTTGCCCCCAAAACGCTCGCGCAGAGGAACCAAGGTGTAAATGCCGCGCTCGGCCTTGTAAAAGCTTTCGACCGCCGGCGTAGCCGAGGCCATAACGACAAGGGCATTGTGGCGCGCCGCACGGAAGGCAGCCACGTCCCTCGTATGGTACTTCGGATCCGCGTCGGACTTGTAGGTATGCTCATGCTCCTCGTCAATGAGGATGAGGCCAACGTCGGGGAGGGGCGCAAAGACGGCGCTGCGCGTACCGATGACGAGATCGACCTCGCCGGCGGCGATACGGCGCCATGTATCGAAGCGCTCACCCGCCGAAAGCGACGAATGAATGACCGCCACGCGCTCACCGTAACGGCGGCAGAAGATACCGACCGTCTGCGGTGTTAAGGCGATCTCGGGAACCATCAGGATCACGCCGCGCCCCTCGGCGATCACGCGATCCATCAGCTTCATCATGACCTTGGTCTTGCCGCTTCCCGTCACGCCGAAAAGCAGCGCGGCCTCGGGGCGGTGACGCAAATACAGGTCCTCGAGGGTAGCGTACGCCTCCTCCTGTGCGCGTGATAGCGCAATGGGGGCAGTATCGCGCTCCCTCGCCGGGGGATAGGGTGAGCGATAGATCTCGCACCGTTCGGCAATGATCCAGCCGTGGCGGCACATGGCGCCAAGCTTTGGGGTGTCCGCACCGAGGGCGGCGCACTCCTCGGCCGTAAGGACGGGGCGCTCACGGAGCGCCTCAAGGACGGCACGATGCACAGGACTGCGAACCCCACTCCGCCCACGGGCGGAAAGCAGGTCGGAGATCCCCTCGGGATCGGCGGCACGGTAGCGTGCGGTCGAGGCGATCTTGCTTACGGCATTCCCCGAAAGGAGCGCCGGCGGCACAAGGGCGCGCACGGCATCGCCAAAGGAGCAAAGGGTATGCCCGCGCAAAAAAAGCGCGAGCGAAAAGATCTCGTCGGTGAGGGCAAAGCGCTCGTCCTCAACCGATAAGATCTCCTTAAGTCCCTCTCCCTCCCCGCACTCCACCGTGGCAACGACCGCAGCACGGCGTCGGTTCCCCTTCCCAAAGGGGACCGACACGATCGAGACGCGCACGCAGGGGCCAAGATGCCCGGGCAGGATATAGTCGTCCCTCTTGTCAGCAACGTACGGCAAGCCGACAAGGTAGACGCCAACGACCGGCCGGGGC
>JAZQVJ010000180.1:0-3412 GCA_045631785.1 Eubacteriales bacterium | reverse complement strand
TCACCTGGAGCGCCGCCACCACGATCACCGCCGGCTGGGTGAAGATCCCCACGGTGACGGTGATGAACGGCACGGCTCAGATGGGGCAGTTCTATCTCCCCGAGGGCGGCAGCTTTACGCTGGATGACGTTGCCGATACTGCCGAAAACGCCTTCCTGGGTTACACCAGCGCGACCGCCGGCTTCACCGCCACCTACAACACGACGACCGGCAAGTACGACTGCACCTATACGGGTACGGCCGACCTTGTCATCAACTACAACTGGGAGGGCATCCGCCACATCGTCTTTGAGTCGAACGGCCCTGCCGTTGCCCCGATCCTGATCGTGACCGGCACGGATACCTATACTCTGCCGACGCTTGCCGATACCGATGCCTACTACTTCCTCGGCTTTAAGAAGGGTGCGGCGGATATCACCGGCACGACCTTCACCCTCACGGGTGATGACCTTAACGGCGAGGATGACGTTGTCCTCACTGCCGTCTACAAAAAGAAGGTCTTTATCAAGGTGGTTGATGATACCACCAGAACCTATCTCGTTGCTCTGAACGGCGACTACACGCTCACCGAGCCGACCGCTAAGGAGGGCTATCGCTTCGTCCGCTTCCTGAACGGCACGACCGAGTTCCCGGCCACCGGTAAATACAACGATACCGCGGATGCTATCATCACGGTCGAGTGGTACAAGATCCCGCAGTTCAACTGGAGCGTGAACGCCAACGGCGGTGCCTTCGCGGACGGTGCCACCACGAACGGCACGGCCTATGAGTCGACCTCGGTCACTCTGCCTACACCCGAGCGTGACGGTTACAACTTTGTTGGCTACACCTACGGCGACGGCCTCATGCTCGAAAAGGATGGCGACAAGTACATCCTGCCCGCTTACGCCGACGTTGAAATCAAGAACCTTGTGCTCACCGCCAAGTGGGAGATCAAGACCGGCGCGACCGGTGAGCAGAAGGATCCCACGACCGGCGACAGCCTCTACTACTTCCGTGAGGAGAACGGCGGCGAGCTGATCTACGTCTTCCTGACCGGCCGAACCTACTGGTTCGGTACCGATACGCTTACCTTTGGCGGTGATGCGAACGCCATCGAGGCGAAGGAAAAGGTCGAAGACAACGTCACGAAGTACGGCTTCCTGGCCAAGGCTCCCGGCACCTTCACCATGACGCGGAACGGCGTTACCATTAAGTGCCGCATCGAGTATTACGTTGCCGAGGCCGGCGAGGGCACCAACACCGCAAACCGCAACCAGGCCAACTTCAAGGGCACGATCGACACCGTCCTTGATGCCGGCCATAAGAACTTTATGCCCGACCTCGTCAGCGGCACGGTATCGCTTGACAAGATCCCCTTCACGGTGACGGTCAAAATCGAGGACGGTGCCCAGACCCCCAATTATCTTAGTACCGACTTCTACACCGTTCTCCCCAACGGTGCGATCACCTTTGACGACAGGGTTCTTAAAGACGAGCAAAACCCCGCCTACGGAAAGAATCTCACCTTGACCTACACGCCCAAGTACGCCCTGGCCGAGGATGACGTCTCGGCGAGCGTGACGGTGACACTCAACAACGGTGTGAACGTCTACACGAATGACGAGCTCTACGACGCGTACAGCAACCTCGATACCCGTATTATCAACATCCTGCGCAACATCACGGCGGCCATGCAGGCCGAGCACTGCGCTCACGGCCATCCCGCCGGCTGCTGCTACGAGTTCGAGCGCCTCGGCAGTGATGCCGATCCCGTTCCGATCAACGAGTACAAGCACGGTGTTTACACGCGTAACTATGACAAGTGGTATGAGCCGCTGACGGTGAACGGCAACTGCTACACCATTGACGGCAGCAAGCTGCCGAAGATCGACGGCAGAAAGAAGCCCAGCGCCTACGACGGTCTCTTTGAGGGCACCGGCTACTCGGCCGTCAACGTGCAGATCGGTATCTTTACCTGCTATGCGAATTACGATACCTCGTTGGCCGGCTCTCAGTCGCCTTCCGTCACCTTCAACGATCTCTACATCGTCGGTAGCTTTGACGGCGACTCGACCAAGACCGAGGGCTCGATGACCGGTGGCAACCAGCTGATCGTCGGCTCGATGTCCTTTGACGGCTTTGTGGTGAGAAGCGGTGAGCTCAACCTGAACAACGTGACCATGAAAGGCATGCACAAGGCCATCCACTCGACGGGCTTTGCCCACGCTCCCTACGATGGCGAGGGCGACCTCAAAGCGGCCCACACGCCCGCACGCCTTGAGACCAAGGTCATCCTCACCGATGTGAAGATCACCGACTCCTTCTCGAACGCCCTCTTTGCCTGGGGTCAGGTGCAGGCCGAGCTCTACAACTGCGAATTCGGTCAGTGCAGCGGTCCTGCCATCGTCTTCTCGGATACCGATATCACGAAGGCCGCGAATGATGCCGGCTATGGCAGCAAGCTGACCTTCGGTGCCGGTACGACGGTTGAGAACTACGTAACCGGTCTTGAGGCATGGTTCCAGGCCTACGGTGTTGCCGGCGACGTCGGCAAGATGGAGCAGCTGATCGACAGTACGCTTGCCGGCGCCGGCCTCCCCGCCGTGAGCAAGAAGGACGGCTACTTCAACCTGGTGCTGGCAGTCAATGCGGCCAGTGACACGCGCTTCCCCGGCACCTATCAGACAGGCTATGAGGATCACTACGGAGCCCCCTGCATCGACCTCGTGTTTACGGGCGCCATGGATGTCGGCGGCGGTGTGAACCTCTTCCCCATCAACAGTGGTAAGGATCCTATCACTATGCTCGATCCTTCCTCCGGCGCTCCCTTCTCCACGGAAGTCATTCTGACGGTGGATTCCAAGCAGGCCGGGATGCAGCTGGTGATCCAGCTCTTCAGCAAATAATCCCTCCCCCGACACGGCAGCTACGGCTGCCGTGTTTTTTTCTTTACCGTAAATTTTTTCGACATTTTCGGTCGTTTCTCCTGAAAGTTCCGCGCAGTATCTATTGACTTTCTCGGTGGGCTATGTTATAATGTTGGGTGGTAAAAATGGCGGTGGGAACACCGCGACTGATAAGGAGGAACCTCATGGCTCATCTCAATGAGGCGGCTGTCAAGAAGATCACCGAGATCTGTGACAGATACGCCAACGAAACCACACCTCTGATGATGATTCTCAGTGACATTCAGACGGAATACGGTTATATTCCGATCGAGGTCCAGGAGTTAGTCTCGGAGAAGACCGGCATCTCGGTAGCCGAGATCTACGGCGTTGTCACCTTCTATTCGTTCTTCTCGCTGAAGCCGAAGGGAAAGTACGTCGTCGGCGTTTGCCTTGGTACGGCTTGCTACGTCAAGGGCGCCCAGCAGATCATTGACAAATTCTCGGAGCTCCTCGGGGTCGCCCCCGGCGGCACCACGGAGGAC
>JAZQVJ010000179.1:0-7057 GCA_045631785.1 Eubacteriales bacterium | reverse complement strand
GCTTCTATTCCCAAGAGGAGCTTGATATTTTCCGCCTTCTTATCGGCGTTTCCGGTGTCGGTCCGAAGCTCGCGATCGGCGTGCTCTCGGCCTTCACCCCGGAGAACTTTACAATGCTCGTTTGCTCGGAGGATGCCCGTGCGATCGCCAAGGCCCCCGGCGTTGGCGCAAAAACGGCGGCGCGCATCGTGCTTGAGCTGAAGGAGAAGCTGACGGGCTCTGCCCTTTCGGCTCTGCCCTCGCTTGAGGGCAAGCGGACCGCGGCTGCACCGCGAATGACAGGCAAGCTCTCCGAGGCGGCGGAGGCCCTGATGAGCCTTGGCTACAGCCGCAATGAGATCACCGACGCCATCCGCGCACTCGACACCACCCATATGACACGCGAGGACATTGTAACAGCCGTCCTTAAGAGTAAGGCGAAATTCTAAGGAGACGATATGGAAACCACGGAATTTGATTTTGAAAACCGCATTCTTGCCACGGAATATACTCCCAATGACTCGGAGATCGATCTCTCGCTTCGCCCGAAGCGCCTTGAGGACTACGTCGGGCAGGAAAAGGCCAAGGAAAACCTGCGTATCTGCATCGAGGCCGCCAAGCGCCGCGGTGAGGCCCTTGACCATATTCTCCTTTACGGCCCTCCCGGTCTTGGCAAAACCACGCTTTCCTACATTATCGCCAATGAAATGGGAGTCAATATCCGCACGACCTCGGGGCCTGCGATCGAGAAGCAGGGCGACCTCGCCGCCATTCTGACCTCTCTGCAGGAGGGGGACATCCTGTTTATTGACGAGATCCACCGTCTGTCGCGCTCGATCGAGGAGATCCTGTACCCCGCAATGGAGGACTATTCACTCGATCTTATCATTGGTAAGGGGCCCTCGGCGCAGTCGATCCGTATTCCTCTCCCCCGCTTTACACTGATCGGTGCCACAACGCGCGCAGGGCAGCTGACAACCCCCTTGCGCGACCGCTTTGGGATCCTGATGAAGCTTGAGCTGTATACGCCCGAGGAGCTTGGTGCCATCGTGCGGCGCTCGGCTGCGATCCTTGACGTGGACATCAGTGAGGAGGGGGCGGCGGAGATGGCCACGCGCTCACGCGGAACGCCGCGCATTGCCAACCGCCTCCTGAAGCGTCTCCGCGACTTTGCGCTCGTGCGCGGTGACGGGCGCATTACGGCAGACCTTGCGCGCGCCGGTCTTGAGATGCTCGAGATCGACCGCCTGGGCCTTGATAACTCCGACCGCCGCATGCTGGAGGCCATCATCCGCTATTACGACGGCGGCCCCGTCGGTCTTGAGACGCTCGCCGCTACGATCGGCGAGGAAGCGATCACGATCGAGGACGTATACGAGCCGTATCTGATGCAGATCGGCTTTATGAGCCGTACGCCGCGCGGCCGTTGTGCTACCCGGCTCGCCTACGAGCATCTGGGGATACGCTTTGGTGGCGGAGAGGGCTCACAGCTCTCGATTGACGAATGAAGCATAATAATGTAATGTTTTTTTAACATTCCCGTTCCGGGATACGGGTTTGCATAAGAAAGAGCACGCTCTCCCCGGCGCTCAGCGCGTGGGGAGAGTGTTTTCTTTTTTGTGCGTACAGTCAAAGAATACGGTAGATTTCTCCGCGTGAATGACGGGAAAACCGTCGTTTTTTGTCCCCCTCCGATAAAAGTGTAAAATTCCGAGATGTTTTTTCCAAATTCGTCGTTTTTTTCTTCCAAAATGAAGGTTTTGGGCCTCGTTTTTTCTCGTTTTTTATTGTCAAGTGGGCAAATCGGAGAAAATGGAGTAAGTGATTTTTTCGAGTTTTCCACCGTCCGACAGTGGAAACTGTGAGTAACTTTATCTTTGCATCGCGAGAAATGCCCTGATTTTTGGTATTCCCATTTTTGTTTTCCACATTTTTGGTGAGTTTTCCACCGATCGGCTGTGGAAAACCTTGAAAACTCTCGGTTTCGTCACTTTGCACAAAACAGCCCGTTTTTTTCATCTCGAAAAAAGCGAGAGATTTTCTTGAGCATAGGTGGGCGACCATTCGTGCAGCGTGTTTTGCTTCTTCTCGCCGATGTCATAACAAAAATTTATGGAAAATATAAAAAAATAGTTCTTTACTTATTTCTTGATTTCATATATAATAGATGTGCAGGGCAAGTAACGGAGGCCTTGCCTTTTGTATTCTTCCGTTTGTGAGGATCCTATGGAACGCTTGATCGGTACCGTTTCCCGCGGGGTGCGCGCCCCTATCATCCGCCAAGGCGATGACATTGCCGCTATCGCGGTGGAGAGCGTGCTGGCCGCCGCCGAAAGTGAAAATATCGAATTCCGCGATCGGGACATTATTGCAATGACCGAGGCGATCGTTGCCCGCGCACAGGGCAACTATGCGACCGTCGATCAGATCGGCGCGGATATTGCCGCCAAGTTCCCCTCGGGGCACGTGGGCGTTATCTTCCCCATTCTGAGCCGCAACCGCTTCTCGATCTGCCTTAAGGGGATCGCGCGAGGCGCCAAAAAGATCACACTGATGCTTTCCTATCCCTCGGACGAGGTAGGCAATCACCTCATCTCGCTTGACGATCTCGACGAGGCCGGCATCAATCCGTATTCCGACGTTCTGACCGAGGCGCGCTACCGCGAGCTGTTTGGCTTCAAGAAGCACACCTTCACCGGCGTTGATTATGTTTCCTATTACCGCGAGGTCATTGAGAATGAGGGCTGCGAGGCCGAAATCATCCTTGCGAATGACTGCCGTGCCATCCTGCCCTACACGGGGAGCGTTCTTACCTGTGACATTCACAGCCGCGCGCGCTCCAAGCGTCTTTTGAAGGCGGCGGGGGCCGAGGTCGTGCTGGGGCTTGACGATATTCTGAACAAGAGCGTTAACGGTAGCGGCTATAATGAGGATTACGGCCTGCTTGGGAGCAACAAGGCCACCGAGGACACCGTGAAGCTCTTCCCCCGCAACGCACAGCAGACGGTTGACCGCATTGCGGCCGAGCTTTTTGAGAAGACCGGTAAGCACATTGAGGTCATGGTGTACGGCGACGGCGCCTTCAAGGATCCTGTCGGAAAGATCTGGGAGCTTGCCGACCCGGTCGTTGCCCCCTTCTTTACCGAGGGACTTGTCGGTCAGCCGAACGAGGTCAAGCTGAAGTACCTTGCCGACAACAACTTTGCCCACCTGTCGGGCAAGGAGCTGAAGGATGCCATTTCGGATTATATCCGCAAAAAGGACGGCGACCTTGTAGGCCAGATGGTTTCCCAGGGGACGACGCCGCGGCGTCTCACCGACCTCATCGGCTCGCTTTGCGATCTGACCTCGGGCAGCGGTGACAAGGGCACGCCGATCGTTTGGATCCAAGGGTATTTTGATAACTATACGAACTAAAGAAAGCGCCCCTCCGGGGCGCTTTCTTTTTGTTTTTGTTGTATATTTTGTCGATTTTTGTGAATTTTTATTTACCCCAAGAAAGGGGTAGTCTTGTCGCCGCCGAAAAGATAAGACCGCAAAATCGGCGTATTTCTTAGGGATCAAGGCTATTTTATATAATAATGTAACCGTTGTGGCGAGGGGCGCCGAGCTCTCCGAGGAAAAGGTGGTCCATTGAAAATAAATTTATTCTTTTGGAATATTTTTTCAAAAAGCTATTGACAAACCATAAAAGTGTGATATAATGGTAGCATCCCAAGGGCAAACGCCCACGTAATTATTAAGGAGAATTGACATGAAAAAGATTCTTTCCCTGGTTCTTGCCGCGATCCTTCTCTGCGGCTCGGTCTTTGCGATGGCCTCGTGCGATCTGTTTGGCGGCGATGAGATCATCGTCCGTACTAATGCTTACTTTGCCCCCTTCGAGTACTATGACAGCACCGAGATCGTCGGCGTTGACGTGGACATCATGAACCTCGTTGGCGAAAAGCTTGGCAAGGAAATCGTCTGGAAGGATGGCGACTTCGGCACCATCATCGATGACGTTTCCAAGGGCGACACGGCCGATTGCGGCGCCGCCGGCATCACCATCACCGATGCCCGCAAGGAGAAGGTTGATTTCTCGAACCCCTACTACACCTCGATTCAGTACGTAGTCGTTCCCGACGGCGTGACCGTCGAAACCAAGACGGTTGACAACGTTACCTACATCGTGTGGGAAGCCCTTGCCGGTATGAAGATCGCCACCCAGATCGATACCACCGGTTGGATCTACACCGACGGTGAGATCAACGCCACTGCCGACAACGACTACGGTTACGACGGCGTACTTTACGGCACCGACTCTGAGCTCAAGGAGTTCCCCGATGCCCAGGCCGCAGTGGACGCGCTCGGTGTCACCGCCGATGTCCTCGTCATTGACGAGCTCCCGGCTCAGTACCTCGCCGCCAACTCCTCGAAGTCGCTGACGACCTATCCTCTCTACTACTCCGGTGCCGAGGGCGAGCCCGATGCCCCCGTTGAGGAGCAGTACGCCATCTGCGTTACCAAGGGTAACACCGAGCTTCTCGATGCGATCAACGCGGTTCTTGCCGAGCTCGGCTCCGCAAGGATCCAGGAGATGGTCATGGAGCACATGGGCCTCACCGAAAACTAATAAACTGAAGATTCCGGGAAAAAGAACCGTGCCTTTGCACAGTTCTTTTTCCCTGTTTTGAAGGAATTTGCAATGAACTTTTTTAAAGAAATTTGGGAGCTGCTCTCGTCTGCAAAATATATGGGCATGCTCTTCACCGGTCTTAAAACGACCTTCCTCGTTTCGGTCTTTTCTGCCCTGCTTGGCTTGCTGATCGGTACGCTCGTCGCGCTTGTCGCAATATCGCCCGACTCGAAGGCGATGAAAGTCCCGAAGGCCCTTTGCCGCATTTACGTTACTATCATCCGCGGAACGCCTATGGCGCTGCAGCTTTTCATTATGATGTATGCCATCTTCGCCATTCGCGGATTCCCCCAGGAGATCACTGCCATTATTGCCTTTGGCATCAACTCCGGTGCCTACGTATCGGAGAGCATCCGCGGCGGTATTCTCTCCGTGGATATCGGCCAAACCGAGGCAGGTCGAGCCCTTGGACTCCCCAGCGGTGTCACCATGGGACGGATCGTCATACCTCAGGCCATCAAGAACGTGATCCCCGCGATCGGTAATGAGCTGATCGCGCTCATCAAGGAAACCTCGATCGTCAGCATGATCGGTATGTACGACCTAACGCAAGCAGCCAAGATCATCGGCGCAGGCAACAACATGGCAAGCTATATCGTCCCGATGTCGGTGGCGGCCTGCTTCTACCTGGCGATCGTGTATGCCCTTACCTTTGCCATCAAAGCCATTGAAAAGCGCCTGCGTGCGGGCGACAGAAGATAAGGAGGCAATGAATTATAATGAATACATACAAAACCTCCGAAGTTCTCTTTTCAATTAAAAGTCTCAAGAAGAGCTTTGGCGATCACGAGGTGCTTACGGGCGTGGACCTTGACATAACCGATGGCGAGAAGATTGCCATTATCGGCCCTTCGGGATGCGGAAAAGCCACCTTTCTCCGTTGTCTTAACTGCATGGAGGATCCGACGAGCGGCGCCATTATCTTTGACGGCGTTGACATCGCCGACGTGCGTGTGAACATCAACACGCACAGGGAAAAGATCGGCATGGTGTTCCAGCAGTTTAATCTGTTCAACAACAAGACAATTTTGCAAAACATTACGCTTGCCCCCGTATACGTCGGGCTCCGCAATCTGAAAAACATCAAGAAAAAGAACCGCCGCACCGCCTTCAAAAACCTCTTCCGCAAGGAGAAACAAGAGCTTCTGCCGGTCACGACCACGAGGGAAGAGATCAAAAAGGCAGCCGAGGAAAAGGCGTACGAGCTTCTCCGCCGTATTGGCCTTGAGGAGAAGGCAAACGTTTATCCTTCGACACTGTCGGGCGGTCAGAAGCAGCGCATTGCCATTATCCGTGCGCTGGCGATGAACCCGAAGGTCATGCTCTTTGACGAGCCGACGAGTGCCCTGGACCCTGAAATGGTGGGCGAGGTGTTGGATCTTATCCGTCAGCTGGCCGAGGAGGGCATGACGATGGTCATTGTCACGCACGAGATGGGCTTTGCCCGTGAGGTGGCCGACCGCATTCTCTTTATGGCGGACGGTATCATCGCCGAGCAGGGGACACCCGCAGAGATCTTTGACGATCCGAAAAACCCAAGAACCCAACAATTTCTCAAGGCGGTTTTGTAAAAGGCGCCAAATATCGAAAAAGGGCGAGGAAAAAGCAAAAAAATGCTTGCAATTCCCTCGCCCTTATGCTATACTTATTAACAATAAGAAATTACATAAAGGAGTCTTCTATGGCGATCTTTTACGAAGAACCGTCCCGCACCTTTAACGAATATCTGTTGATCCCCGGCTATTCCTCGAGCGAGTGCGTTCCATCAAATGTCAGCCTCCGCACGCCGCTTGTCCGCTACCGTCGCGGTGAGGAGCCTGCCATCTCGCTGAACATTCCTATGGTCTCTTCGATCATGCAGTCGGTTTCGGGCGATCAGCTTGCCATCGCGCTGGCGCGCGAGGGCGGCGTGGCCTTTATCTACGGCTCACAGACGATCGAGGATGAGGCGGCGATGGTCGCCCGCGTGAAGGCATATAAGGCCGGCTTTGTTCGCAGCGAATCCAACCTGCGCCCCGATCAGACTCTTGCCGACGTTCTGGCGTTGAAGGAGCTGAACGGACACTCGACGGTGGCCATCACCGAGGACGGCACGGCCGAGGGGCGCCTGATGGGCATTGTAACGGGCCGCGACTACCGTGTCAGCCGCATGGGGCCCGAAACTCCCATCCACACCTTTATGACTCCCCGCGACAAGCTGATCACGGCTCCCGAGGGCACGACGCTCAAGGAAGCGAACGATATTATCTGGGATCATAAGCTCAACTCGCTCCCCATCGTTAACGAAAAGGACGAGCTTGTGTACTTCGTCTTCCGCAAGGACTACGACACTCACAAGCAAAATCCCCTTGAGTCGCTCGACAGGGACAAGCGTTACATCGTGGGCGCGGGCATCAACAC
>JAZQVJ010000178.1:0-3598 GCA_045631785.1 Eubacteriales bacterium | reverse complement strand
CGAGCGAGATCTATCCCACCTGGCCCGAGAGCGCCATTCGCGCCAACATCTATGCCGAGATCACCTACGCCTTAAATCGCATCTACACCGAATATTACCGCAACCGCGGCTATAACTTCGACATCACAAATTCGACCGCCTTCGACCAGGCCTTTGTCAACGGACGGGATGTCTTTGAAAATATCAGCCAGATCGTCGACGATATCTTCGACAGCTACATTCGCCGCCAAGGGTTTGTCGAGCCCCTCTTTGCTTCCTATTGCGACGGCATCCGCGTACAATGCGAGGGGCTCTCGCAATGGGGGACGGTTTCGCTCGCGGGGAGTGGCCTCGTCCCCTATGAGATCCTGCAATATTACTACGGGAGCGACATCGATATCGTGCCCGACGTCCCTGTGGAAGACATAGGAGAAAGCGCCCCCATCGTTCCCCTACGCATCGGGGCCGCCAATAACGATGTAGCCCTCGTTCAGACTCGCCTCAACCGCATCTCGGCCAATTATCCCGCTATTCCAAAGATCTATGAGGCCAACGGCATCTATAACGAAGCCACCGCCGAGGCCGTCCGGGCCTTTCAACGCATCTTTGGCCTTACCGAGGATGGGATCGTCGGGCGAAGCACCTGGTATCGGATCGCCTTCATCTATAACGGTGTCAAGCGTCTTTCCGACCTCAACTCCGAGGGCCTGACTCTCGGCGAGCTGCCCTCGGAATACCCGGAAACGCTGATGGAAGGAATGGAGGGCCCCGCCGTCCGCGTCCTGCAATACTACCTCGCCTATATCGCCCAGTACGTCAATTCGGTGCCGCCGATTGAGCTTGACGGCGTTTTCGGTCCCGCAACGCGCGAGGCTGTCCTCGCCTTTCAGCGCACTTACGGCCTGCCGCAGGACGGTGTCGTTGGCGAATTGACCTGGAACCTTCTCTATAACACCTACCTCGGTATGATCGGCACCGAGCCCATCCGCTATGTGGAGGGGCGCACGCTCCCCTTCCCCGGCCGCAATCTTTCACGCGGCGACACGGGTGAGGACGTCCGCGCGCTCCAGCAATACCTCTCGTACGTCGGACGGTCATATCCCTCGATCGGCACTCTGACACCGGACGGCGTTTTCGGCCCTGCAACCGAGGCAGCCGTCAGTGAATTCCAGCGCCTTTTCGTCCCCTCCTTCGTCACGGGCATCGTAGGTGCCGCCACGTGGAACGACCTTATGAACGTATACAGCGATCTTTACATCGGCAATCAGGCAAGCGAGGGGCAATACCCCGGCTACGACGTAGGATAAGGAGGCACTATGTACGACATCAGCGAAAGAAACGGGGCCGTCCGCGAGATCCAGCGTTATCTTCTTGAGCTGTACTACTATGCGGGTACAAAGTCCCCCGTTATCATCAACGGCATCTATGATGCCGCAACGCGCGAAGCGGTGCGCGCCTATCAGCGAGGGCGCTCGCTCCCCCCAACGGGGATCGTGGACCGAGCAACGTGGAATTTCCTTTTTACCGATTACAGCGCAGCAAAGCAGAACCGTCTTCTCACCGATGAAATATCAAGCGATACTCCTCTGCCTGTGACCGTGGGGGCCGTGGGTGAGGGCATACGGATGCTCCAGTCGCTCTTGAACCTTCTTGCCGAGCGCTACCGTCTCCGAATACGGAGCGACCTTGGCGGCGTTTTTTCCTATGCCTCCTCCGAGGTGGCAAAGGAGCTCCAGGGGATCTATCGCCTGCCAAGGACCGGAATCGTCGACAACGTCTTTTACGACAAGCTGCTCCGCGACCAAAAATATCCCGGGATGCCGCCTCCCTCTGAATAAGCAACACGCGGCATGTCGAGAATAGAGAAAATGAAGAACGAAGGAGACCGACATGACGCAACGCTTTACCTCCAAGGCAGAAAACGCCCTGCGCGCCGCCGAGCGCGTAGCCTCGGAGCTCGGCCATACCTACATCGGGAGCGAGCATCTGCTCTACGGCCTCGCCGCCGAGCATGACGGAGTAGCCTCACGCATCCTTGAGGGTGTCGGGGTGTATGACGAGAAGATCAAAAAAACGATCTCTCATCTTGCGGGGATCGGCTCGCACAGCCGCGTTTCCTCAGCCGACCTTACACCGAGAGCCAAGAGGATCATTGAGCTTTCGGGGCAAAAGGCCAAGCGCGGCTCGGTGGGGACCGAGCATCTCCTGATGGCGCTCCTTTCGACCGAGGAGGCCGTTGCCCATAAGGTGCTTGCCGCGCTCGGTATCGATCGGCGCGAGCTGCTTGCCGATATCACTCCCATCTCGGACATTCATGCCGCCCAAAAGGTCAACAAACGCAATGAAAAGTCCGACGGCGCCCTTGAGGCACTCAAGGGATTTGGGCGCGATCTTGTTGCCATGGCCGAGGAAGGGAGGATCGATCCCGTCATCGGCCGCGACCGCGAGATCCTGCGTCTTATCCGCGTGCTTTCGCGCCGCACAAAAAACAACCCTTGCCTCGTCGGCGAGGCAGGGGTTGGTAAGACCGCCGTGGTTGAAGCGCTTGCCACGCGCATTGCCGCAGGCCTTGTTCCCGATGAGCTCCTCGGCAAGCGCATCTTCTCTCTTGATCTTTCCTCGGTCATCGCCGGCGCCAAATACCGCGGCGAATTTGAGGAACGCATGAAGCACCTCCTTGACGCTCTCAGGAGCGACCCCGATACCATTCTTTTCATTGACGAGATCCACACCATCATCGGGGCCGGCGCCGCCGAGGGCGCGATCGATGCCGCCAATATTCTAAAGCCCGCCATGGCGCGGGGCGAGATTCACGTGATCGGCGCCACCACCCTCGAGGAATATCGCCGCCACATTGAGCGCGATGCCGCCCTTGAACGCCGCTTTCAGGCGATCGCCGTCGAGGAGCCCACACCCGACACAGCGCGTGCCATCCTCCGCGGCCTGCGCGAGCGCTATGAGGAGCATCACGGCGTCCGCATCTCGGATGAGGCCATTGATGCCGCCATCGACCTCTCGATCCGCCACCTTCCCGAGCACAGACTGCCCGATAAGGCCATCGATCTTATCGACGAGGCCGCCTCGGAGCTACGGATGCGCCGCTTGAATTTGCAGAAAGAACAAAAGAATAGGAAGGATATTGTTAGGCAGAAAGAAAAAGAGAAGGAGGAGGCGATCCTCGCGCAGGATTATGAGCGCGCCGTGCTTCTACGGGATGAAATCGCATCGCTCAACGGTGCCTTGAACGCAAAAAGCACCGAGCAGGTCAATGGGGATGCCGCCGTCACCGTCACGCCTGCGCTCATTGCCGAAACGCTTGAGGAACGCGTCGGCGTTCCGATCAGCGCCCCCGGCGAAGCCGAAAACGAGGCACTCTCAGCCCTTGAGGAAACGCTGGCAAAGGCCATCGTCGGGCAGGAGGATGCCATTGCCGCCGTGGCGCGCGCCGTCCGCCGCGCGCGCACCGGCATGCGCGATCCGCGTCGCCCCATCGGCTCCTTCCTGTTTCTCGGCCCAAGCGGTGTCGGCAAGACAGCCCTCTGCCGCGCCCTCGCCGCCTCTGTCTTCGGGAGCGAGGCAGCGCTCATCACCTTCGATATGTCGGAGTATATGGAGAAGC
>JAZQVJ010000177.1:0-3961 GCA_045631785.1 Eubacteriales bacterium | reverse complement strand
ACCCCCGCCGCGCCGGGCGAGTTCACGCGCCGCGCCTTTCTCTCGGGGCGGCTTGGCCTGACCGAGGCCGAGGCGATCGCCACCCTGCTCGATGCCAAGAGCGAGGCGCAGGTGCGCCTTTCAGCGGCGCGCGGGCTGCTGGCCGACCGCCTGCGTGAATGCTACGCAGAGCTGCTTACCCTGACAAGCTCGGCCGAGGCGATCATCGACTTCCCCGAGGAGGATCTCTCTGAGATCCCGGCCGAGGAATTCAGATCCCGCCTTTCGGGCCTTTGCGACCGCATCTCCGCGCTCACGGCGAGCTACCGCACGGGGCGCGCCGTCACCGAGGGCGTGCGTACCGTCATTGCAGGGCGCCCGAACGTGGGAAAAAGCAGCCTTTATAACCTCCTCGTCGGCGAGGATGCCGCCATCGTCAGCGACACACCGGGAACAACGCGCGATGTTCTTGAGCGCACCGTCCCCCTCGGCGATGTTCTCCTGCGCCTTTATGATACGGCGGGCCTCCGTGACACCGCCGATCCCATTGAGCAGCTCGGCGTTGCCCGTGCCAAGGGGGCGCTGAGCGAGGCTGACCTCGTCCTTTGCGTGTATGATGCCTCCGCCCCCCTCACCGCCGAGGATCGCGCACTCTTTGCCCTTCCCTTGAAGGCAGGGGCCACGAGGATCGCTGTGCTTAATAAGGCCGACCTCCCCCCATGCATCGAGCGTGAGGAAATTGCAACGCACTTCGAGCACTGCATTGACCTTTCGGCCAAGCGCGATACGACCGAGGCCCTCTCGGCACTTGTAGGGAGCCTCTTTACAAGCGGCGATCTCGTGATCGGTGAGGATGCGATCGTTTCCTCGGCGCGCCAGTACGCCGCCCTCTCGCGGACGGGGGAGGCTCTCTCGGCGGCGCTCGCCGCCCTCGATGCCGGCAGTCCTGCCGATATGTATACCGCCGACCTCCGGGCAGCGCTCTCGGCGCTTGGCGAGGTAGACGGTCGAACCGTCAACGAGGAGATCGTTGACGAGATCTTCCACCACTTCTGCGTCGGAAAATAAAACACGGAGGGCATTGCCTCCGTGTCCCGTTATTTGCTACCCTTACGCATCTTCGGAATGAAGATCACGGCAAGTGCCACCACCGCGGCGGCGACGAGCGCCGCTATCACGATCCCGAGAACGCTTCCGCCGTCCTCATCGGCCATATCCCCCATCGTGGTGATGGGCGAGGTCGTCACGGGAGCCGTCGTGGTTCCCGGCGCGGTCGTCGTCGCGGGTGCGGCCGTCGTCGTGGGCGCCGTCGTTGTCGTGGGCGCCGCCGTTGTCACGTCGCGCAAAAGTCCCGTATCCTCTCCCTCGGTCACAACGCCGTTATCGTCCCCCACATTCCCGTCAAGAGGCGCGGCAAGCGCTGTGACGGCAGTCACGGAAAGAAGCAGGCAGATACCGAGAAGAAGAGCAAGCATCTGTTTTTTCATTGAATTTATCCTCCAACAGCCTTAGCTGGCCATGTGAAACGAATTGGGTTTCACTCGGCTATAGTATGAGCGATGGCCTGCGCTTTTATCAAGGAGAAAGCTGACACTATATGGAAAGCAAACGATTTTCAAAAAATGACGCGGGCTTTGTCTGCGCCCATTGCGGCCGCGAGGTAACGCCGCTCGGCTATACCTCGCGCAATCACTGCCCCTTTTGTCTGTATTCGCTTCACGTTGATGTCATGCCGGGCGATCGGCAGAACACCTGCCGCGGTCGGATGCGCCCTCTTTATGCCGAGCCGGATCCAAGGCGCGGCTACATCATCACGCACGAGTGTGAGGCGTGCGGCGCACGCGTCCGCAACCGTGCCACGCAGCGCCCGGGCGAAGAGCAGGAGGACGATCTCGGTCTTCTCATCTCGCTGACAGCCGCACGGCAATAAAATAGGAATAAGACTCCCCCCTTCAGCCGATACTATCAGGCAAAAGGGGGGAGCTTTTATGTATGCTATTTTGTTTCGCACCCTGTTTCTCTACATTCTTATCACGGTCGTTATCCGTGCAATGGGAAAACGCCAGGTGGGAGAGCTCGAAATGAGTGAGCTTGTCACGACGCTTCTCCTCTCACAGCTTGCGTCGCTCCCGATCGAGGATCCCGAGATCCCCATCTTCCACGTCGTGCTCCCCGTCCTTCTGATCGTGTCGATCGAGATCGTGATCACCTTCGGCAAAAGCCGCGTGAACTTCCTCAAAAAGATCTTTGAGCAGAAGCCGTCGATCCTTGTCGACCGCGGAACGATCGATCAGGCCGAGATGGGGCGGATGCGAATCACGATCGGTGAGCTTCTCAGCGAGATCCGCCAGCAGGGCTACCGCGATCTTGACGATATCTACTATGCCATTCTTGAGGAAAACGGAAAATTCTCCCTCATCCCGCGTGCCGCCAAGGAACCGCTCAGCACCGAGGATGCCGGGAAGGAAAAGCCGGAGACGGGATGCGCCCTCCCCCTCATTTCGGACGGGGTGGTGGACTTCGATAATCTGCACCGCTTCGGAAAAAGCGAGGGGTGGCTGCACGCACTTTGTCGGGAGAACGGCACATCCCCCGAGGAGGTCTTTCTCCTGACCATTGACGAGGCCGAAAAGACCTCACTCATCAAGCGGGAGGAAAATCTATGAAGGCCTTTCTCTTAGCCGTTACCGTGATCGCCGTCCTTGTCGGCGGTGTGATCGCCGTATCGACAGTGGGGATCCACCGAATGGACGAGTACCTTGATTGTCTCCCTGAGGAGGACACGCCCCTCCCCGAGGCCGCCGAAGCGCTGGAGGACCTCGGTGACCGCGTCAAGAGGGAGATCCACCTCGTCAATTTCGTCTTCCCGCACGACAGGATCGATGCCCTGAACGCCGCCATTGCCCGCACCGCCGCCGCCGCACACGCCGAGGACGAGGTCGAATACCGCATCCATCTCGCCGAGTTGGAAAGTTTTCTTTACGATATGAGGCGTGATCTGCGCCTCGATTTTGGGGATATTATATAGAAATATCCTTCTCTCCACGCACGGCCCGATAGCGGCACGCGGTAGGATCCGGTCATTCTCGGTCTTGCCCCTTGGCTTTTAATTCCCTCGTGCCTACGGTGATCATATAGATCGCCATAGAAACGATGATGACCGAGATCGAAGCGCCCGTACCGCCAAGCAACCATTTCTGCTCCGCCGCCGTCATGGTTTCGCTGCCGAAGGTCGTAAGCATGGTGGATTCGAGTGTCAGCATCGACACGAGCGCCGCCGCAAGGCCGATGGCCTTGGATGCCGAAAAGACAGGACTCTCGTATTTGCGATATTTGATACTGCCGACGATCGCCACCGTGAGGGAGGTAAAGGTGTACGTCGCCATCGCGATCGCCGTGATTATGTCATGCACGAATGTCCTGTTCCAATAGACCATAAAGAATACGATGAGCGATAGCACCGTGTTCATCACAAGAAGCACCCATCCGCAGGCACGGTATTTCATGAGCTCGCTCCGCATCCTCTCGCCGGGGGCGTGCTTCCTCGTATGCGAAAGCAAAAAGAAGCGCACAAGGGCAAGGCAGATATAATAGGCGCCGAGGGAAGAAAACCAGAACGTGCGGTGGTACAATCCGAGCCACAGCTGAAAGATTCCGTACAAGACGTTCCATGCAAGTGCGCTGTAAAGCGATACGTTTACTCGCAGGCGGGTATCCTCCTTCCACCTTCTTGCGTACCTGTTCTCGTTCCAAAACGTCTTAAAAAGCTTGACTAGATAAGGGATCTTAAAGCACAGGACCGTTAAGGTATACGCCGCAAGCGCGTAGGAAATATAGGCGGCGACCGACTCGGCTCCGATACATACCATAGAAGCGACAAAAGAAGCAGTCGCTATGGGAACGAGAAGGATCACAAGGCCGATATGCGGGAACAGTAAGGCTTTACCGAGCTTCTTCAGGTCCAAGGTCAGCCCTCCTGATC
>JAZQVJ010000176.1:0-1002 GCA_045631785.1 Eubacteriales bacterium | reverse complement strand
AGGAGAGCACCCGTTGTACAGCACAAACCGGCTTCTCCTCATCCGCCTCGGCTTCGCTCGGCACCTTCCCCGCTGGGGAAGGCAACGAAGTGCCGCACCCCGAGGGGAAGGTGTGTCGGGTGCTCGCATCACGCCCTGCGTGAGGCGAGGACATACTCCGCTGGGGAAGGCAACGAAGTGCCGCACCCCGAGGGGAAGGTAAAACTCGTACCGTTATGGCACTTATTTGACTACGCCGATGATGTTGGCGAGGTTGTCGATGCCGTATTTCGCCATAGCTGCGGGGAGGTCGTCGATGATGCGCTTGCAGGCGTAGGGATCGACCAGGTTGGCCGCGCCCACCTCGACGGCGGTAGCGCCCGCCATCATCATTTCGATCACGTCCTCGGCAGAGGAAACACCACCCATACCCACCACGGGGATGTTCACGGCGTGTGCGACCTGATAGACCATACGCACGGCCACGGGGAAGATCGCGCTACCCGAAAAACCGCCCATCTTGTTGGCGATGATGGGAGCGCGGCGGCGCATATCGATGCGCATGCCTAAGAGGGTGTTGATCAAGCTGATACCGTCCGCGCCCGCCTCCTCGCACGCCTTCGCGATCGACACGATGTCGGTCACGTTGGGGGAGAGCTTGATGATCACGGGCTTTTTGGTCACGGCCTTGACGGCGCGCGTGACCTCAGCGGCCGCCTCGGGATTGGTACCGAAGCTCATACCGCCGCCGTGGACGTTGGGGCAGGACACGTTGACCTCCAGCCAACCGACCTGCTCCTCTTTATCCAGCTTTTCGCACGTGTAGGCGTAGTCCTCACCGGCGAAGCCGCTGGCGTTTGCCATCACGGGCTTGTGGAAACATTTTGCAAGCTTGGGCAGCTCCTCGGAGATGACCTTTTCCACACCGGGATTTTGCAAACCAACGGCGTTGATCATACCCGCGGTGCACTCCGCGATGCGGGGCGTGGGGTTGCCGAAGCGTGGATCCTTGGTCGTGCCCTT
>JAZQVJ010000175.1:0-2040 GCA_045631785.1 Eubacteriales bacterium | reverse complement strand
TTGGCTCACAGAACGACATGGCTACGATCCGACTTCCCCTTTTTCCTCGCGTTGTCAATCGCCCCCGCCGCTTTTTCTCGCCCAAAACGGCCACGCTCGCCCGCTTCCGGACATTGTCGGGAATTTTCTTTCTTTTTTGACCTCCACGTATTGACACTCCGGGTAGCGAGTGCTATAATGCAGGGGAAGATAATTTAAGGAGTATTCTATGAATACATATCATCTTTGGGAAAGCGATATCCCCGGCAAGATGTTTGAGGAGCCCGTCCTCTCCCACTATTCTCCCGAGATCAAAAAAAGCCGCGCCGCGATCCTTATTTTTTCCGGCGGCGGCTACCGCGCCCGCGCCAAGCATGAGGGCGAGGGATACGCCGAGCTGTTTAACGAGATGGGGCTTGAGGCCTTTGTCCTTTCCTACCGCGTGACGGGGGATCCTACCATCATCGATACGCCGCTTTTTCCTTATCCTCTCTTAGATGCGCGCCGCGCTATGCGCTATCTGCGTCAGAACGCCGAGGCCCTTGGGATCGATGCCGACAAGATCGCCGTCATCGGCTCGTCGGCCGGCGGACATCTCGCGGCTCTCCTTTCCACCTATCGTGCCCCGATCGAGGGCGAGGGAGTGGATGCGATGGATGACATTGACTATCTCCCGAACGCACAGATCCTCTGCTACCCCGTCATTACCTTTGATGAGCGTTACACCCACAGGGGCTCCTTCCAGCGGCTCCTCGGTCCGGACTGTGTCGATCCTTCACCGTACTGCCCCAGCCTCATCGCGGACGAGAAAACGCCGCCCGCCTTCCTCTGGCATACCTCGACGGATGCCACGGTCAACGTGACCAACAGCTATCTCTACGCCGCGCGACTGCGCGAGGTAGGCGTCCCCTGCGAGATGCATATTTTCCCCTTTGGCGATCACGGCCTCGGCCGGGCGCTTCATCTGCCCCACGTAGCACAATGGGCAGAGCTCCTCAAGAATTATCTTACATGGCTGGATTTTCTCCCCTCGGAGGCATAAGCAATGCTGCAAACATTCCTTGCCACTCTCACACCGATGCTCTCGCTCTTCTTCTGCATTGCCATCGGCTTTACCGCAAAAAAATGCCGTCTTCTCCCCGATAATGCCGAGAAGACCATGGCCAAGATGGAGACCTGGATCTTCGTCCCCACGCTGAACTTTATGACGATGTCGCGCTATTGCACGGTCGAAACCATCGGCGCGCACGCGCAGAACCTACTGCTTTCCACGGTTTGCACCCTCGTTGCCATCGCCATTGCGATCCCCCTGTCACTACTGTTTGCAAAGCGCGGCACCCAGGAGCGAGGCATCTATATGTACGCCCTCGCCTTTGCCAACAGCGGCTATCTCGGCGATCCCGTCGTGCAGGCGCTGTTCGGCGATGAGATCCTCTCCTATTACAAGCTCTTCTGCCTGCCGCTGGCTGTGGCGATCTACTCCTGGGGTATCAATCAAATGATCCCCGGGGGCAAGGGCAGCTCGCTCAAAAAGATGATCAATCCGCCGGTGATCGCCCTTTTTCTCGGTATTTTCTTCGGGCTTACGGGGCTGACAAATCTCCTGCCGTCATTCCTCGTCGGCGCGCTCGATTCGCTCCGCGCCTGCATGGGGCCGGTCGCCATGCTCCTTGCCGGCTTTATCATTGCCTCCTATCCCCTTAAGGATATTCTCACGAACCGCAAGGTTTACGCCGCCTCTGCCCTCCGCCTGACGGTCCTACCCACCGTGGCTATGCTTGTCGTACTCGGCCTTTCGGCGGCCTCCAACGCCCTTTTCGGTACCTCGATCGGCCATGAGGTGCTGTTCTACGCCTTCCTCTCCGCGGGTGCGGCACTCGGCCTCAACACCGTGGTCTTCCCTGCGGCGTACGGCGGCGATGCCAAGACCGGCGCCGGAATGACGCTTATCTCACACACGCTGGCCGTTATTTCGATCCCCTTGGCGCTTGCCGTGCTTACGCTGATCTTTGGAAATCCGTTCGCGGCTTGATACAAACAAAAAAAAAGCGCCGCCCTGCC
>JAZQVJ010000174.1:0-2790 GCA_045631785.1 Eubacteriales bacterium | reverse complement strand
GCAGGGCTGGGTACAGGCACCGTGACCGGCATCCCTCCCCGAAAGATAATTGGAAAGCAAGCAACGCCCGCTGTACGACACGCACATGGCACCGTGAACGAACACCTCAAGCTCGATCTCTGCGGGGAGCGCTGCGCGGATCCCCCTGATCTCTTCGAGCGAAAGCTCGCGCGAAAGAACAATGCGCGAGGCGCCGAGCCGTGCAAAGGCCAGGGCGGTCGCCGCCGAAACGACGTTGGCCTGTGTCGAAACGTGAACCGCCATTCGGGGCAACACCTCGCGCACAAGAGAAAGAACCCCGAGATCGCCAACGATCAGAGCATCCGGCGAGATCTCTCCGAGAAAGCAAAGATAGTTGCATAGATCCCCATATTCATCGGTCCGCGGCGAAATATTGACGGTCACGTAGACCTTGACTCCGTGCCGATGGGCATAGGCGATCCCCTCGCGCATTTCTTCATCGGTAAAGTTATCGGCCGCGGCGCGCATTCCAAAACGCTTCCCCGCCAAATAGACGGCATCCGCCCCGTATCTGACAGCGGCCTTCAGCTTTTCAAGATTTCCGGCTGGTGCCAAAAGCTCCGGCATACTTAAGCTCCCTTCTCCATGCTCCGCATCTTGATTTTTTCATTTTTTTGTGTTATAATCCAAATAACCAAAATCAAGGAGCACTACGTATGGATTGTCTTTTCTGCAAAATCGTCAAGGGGGAAATTCCCTCGAAAAAGGTCTATGAGGACGAGGCGGTCTACGCCTTCTTCGATATTCAGCCACAGGCCCCCGTTCACGTTCTTATCGTCCCGCGCGAGCATATCGCCTCGGCCGATGAGATCCATGCGGCAAACGCCGGCATCGCCGCCGCCGTTTTCACCGCTATCCCGAAGATCGCCGCCTCCCTCGGGCTTTCCAACGGCTATCGCGTGATTACCAACTGCGGCGAGGACGGATGCCAGTCGGTGAAGCATCTCCACTTCCACCTTCTCGGCGGCAAGAAGCTCCCCGAGACGATGGGATGACCATCAAAAAAGTGTAAATTCCCTATAATTCCGAAAAAGGCAGTTTTGAGACCGAAATCTCGAAACCGCCTTTTTCATTCATAAATTGTACTTGCCCGATCAGATCTTTTCCTTGACCTTGGCATCCTTACCCACCTTGTCACGCAGGTAGTAGAGCTTCGCGCGGCGAACCTTACCGGCGCGCACGAGCTGAACCTTCTCGACGTTGGGGGAATGGAGCGGGAAAGTCTTCTCCAGCCCGACACCGTAAGAAATACGGCGCACGGTGAAGGTCTCCGAGATGCCGCCGCCGTGCTTGGCGATAACGGTACCCTCGAAGAGCTGGACGCGCTCTCTCGAGCCCTCCTTGATCTTGTTGTGAACGCGCACGACGTCACCGACCGAGAACTCGGGAACCTCCTTCTTCAACTGCTCGCTTACAAAAGCCTGGATCTTATCCATGATGGCCCTCCTTAAAATACAGAACATTCTTACGGAGCATCGCAGCGGACTGTTCTTATGATGAGTGACCGCGAAACCACAGTCACCAAAGCATTATAGCATAGCGTGTCCTAAAAATCAAGGGGTTTCCGAAAATTTTTCAAAGAAAGAAAAAAGAGGGAAAAACAGACAAAAAATCCCCCAAAAATCCCTGTCACTTCCCCGTCTTGCCCAATTTTTCAAAAAGTTTCTTTCAAGGATTGTATTCTCTCTTGAAATATGCTATAATATTAGCATTAAAACATTTTGGGAGTGCTTTCTGATGAAATTTCTCGTTATTGTTTATGACGGCATGGCCGATTACAAAATCCCCGCCCTTATGGATCGCACCCCGATGGAGGTTGCGAAAAAGCCCTACCTTGATTCTCTCAGCCGTACCGCCCTCGTCGGTACGGTCTCGAACGTCCCCGAGGGAATGGTTCCCGAGAGCGATACCGCCAATCTCTCGATCCTCTCTTACGATCCCCGTACCTATTCGCGCGGTCGCTCCCCCCTTGAGGCCATGAGCATGGGACTCACGATGCAGCCCGATGACACCGCCCTCCGCTGCAACCTTGTCGCTCTTAGCGAGGAGGAGCCGTACGAGGCAAAGCGCATGCTTGACCACAGTGCCGACGAGATCACCACCCCCGAGGCGGATCTTTTGATCCGTGCCCTTGAGGAAGCCCTCGGCACGGAAGAACGCCATCTTTACACGGGCATCAGCTATCGCCATTGCCTTCTCTGGAGGAACGCGATCGACAGCTACGATTTCACCCGTCCGCACGACATTATCGGAAAAACCATCGCCGACTATCTGCCGAAGGGCGAGGAGGGCGCCCCCTTCTACCGCTTTATGCGCGACAGCTATGACATCCTCAAGGATCATCCCGTGAACGTCGAGCGCCGCCGCCGCGGTCTGAAGGCCGCAAACTCGGCCTGGCTCTGGAGCCCCGGCAAAAAGCCCTCGCTCCCCTCGTTCTATGAGAAATGGGGGCTCCACGGCTCGATCGTCTCGGCTGTCGATCTTATCAAGGGCATCGGCATCTGTGCCGGCATGGAGGTCCTCGACGTTGAGGGGGCCACAGGCAACGTGCATACCAATTATCGCGGCAAAGCCGAGGCGGCGATTGACGCCTTCCGCCGTGGGCGCGACTATGTGTATATCCACGTTGAGGCCCCCGATGAATGCGGCCACCGCGCAGAGATCGAGAATAAGATCCTCTCGATCGAGCGCATTGACGGCGAGATCCTCGCTCCCGTTTGCGACTATCTCAAGGAAAGCGGTGAGCCTTACCGCGTTCTGAAGTCGGAT
>JAZQVJ010000173.1:0-6494 GCA_045631785.1 Eubacteriales bacterium | reverse complement strand
GAAACTCTCGTTAAGAAGAACGAGAGCCGAGTCCTTGATAAGAATTACAAGGCCGGCCGCAAGCTGCAGAAGATCCGTTCGGCCAGCGCCCTGACGGTCGCCGACAAGACCAACGCCTCGGATAAGCACGAGGTCAAGGGGCTTGCCAAGATTGAAAAGCGCGCCGCCAAAAAGACTCTGTCCGCAACTGCTGCCGAGGCTCGCACCAAGGCCCTCGCCGCCGAAACTGCCACCAAGAAGAAGCTCGGTGCCGAGAAGCTCCAGGTCCGTGATGCCGCCGCCGCCAACCGCCTTGCGGCTAAGACCGTAAAGGCCGAGGCGAAGGTTCACGACATCCGTGCTACCGGCGAATACAAGGCCGCGAAGAAGAGCACCGGCAACGAGATCGCCCAGGCGAAATCGGTGGCCAAGGCGCAGAAGCGTGTGGCAGGTATTGCCACCGTTGACGGACAGAAGCAGGTCTTCGAATCGAAAGTCGAGCTGCGCCGCGCCAAGGATGCCCGCCGCACCGAAAAGAAGATCGAGTCGGCTCGCTTTGATGCCGTTAAGAAGCTTGGCTCTGTCGAGCGCAAGTCGGCAAAGGTGGATGCCTCGGTCGTCGAGGCTCGCCTGATGGCGAAGGCCGCTGCCCGTAACAAGGTAAGCCTTGCAAATGCCGAAACGCTTGGAAAGCGTATTGCCTCGACCGAGAAGTCGTTGCAGCGTATCAACGCCAAGAGCGCGTTCAAGGTTCAGAAGGTGCGCGCAAAGAGCGATATCAAGACGGCCGGCAAGCTTGCCACCGCCGAGAAGAAAAACACCCGCGCCCTCGCCAAGGCGGATGCCAAGGTCGCACTTCACGCCGGTGATGCCATCCAGCTTGAAACTCTCGTTAAGAAGAACGAGAGCCGAGTCCTTGATAAGAATTACAAGGCCGGCCGCAAGCTGCAGAAGATCCGTTCGGCCAGCGCCCTGACGGTCGCCGACAAGACCAACGCCTCTAACCTCCGCGAGGTGAAGAAGCTTGGTAAGATTGAAAAGTATGCTGCCTCCAAGACTCTTACCGAGGTAGCTGCCGAGGCTCGCACCAAGGGCATCGAGATTGCCAATACCTCTGCTAAGCAGAGAGGCATTGAGCGTCTTGAAACTCGCAGTGCCGATGCGGCCCAGCGTCTTATCAATCGTGACAACAAGGCGAAGGAAAACATCCAGAGCATTGTTTCGAATAGCGAGTATAAGAGCTTGAAAAAGTCCTCGAGCCGGGCACTTTCGCAGGCCAAGGCCCTTGCCAGGGAGAAGAATCGCCTTTCCGAGATCCCCTCGGTGGAAGCTGAGAAGCAGATCTTCGAGCAGAAGATCGAGGTCCGCCGCGCCAAGGATGCCCGTCGCCTTGAGAAGAAGATCGAGTCCGAGCGTATGAGCGCCGTCAAGAAGCTTGCTTCTGTTGAGCGCAAGTCGGCCAAGGTCGATCCTGCCGTGCTGGATGCCCGTGCGATGGCGAATACTGCTGCTCGCAACAATCGCAGCCTTGCAGATGACGAATTGCGTGTAAAGCGTGATGCCGCCGTTGAAAAGAGCCTGCTCCGTCTTCGCTCCACGACCGACCGCCGTTCTCAGCTGCTCCGTGCGGACAGCGAGATCAAGGCCGCCAAGAAGGTTTCTGCCGCACAGCTGAAGCAGACTCGCGCTTTGGCCTCGGAGGAGGCAAAGGTCGCCCAGCGTCCCGCCGATCTTATGAAGAACGAGGCGGAGAGCAAGGCCTTTGACAATCGCCTCTACGACAAGAAGATGTCGGGCAGCCGCAAGATCCGCAAGCGTCGTGAATCGGATCAGGAGCGCGTGCTTGATAAGAAGCAGGCCGTGGAAGCTCGCGAGACGAGGAAGCTCGGCTCGATCGAGTACAAGGCTGCCTCTCGCAACCTGACACCCGAGGCCGCCGAGGCTCGCCGCCTTGCGATGGAGGCTGAGCTGAATATGCAGCGTCAGCAGGGCGAGGAGCGTGTGCTTGACCGCCGCGCCAAGTCCGAGAATCGCATTGAGCGCAAGCGTGCCGCCAATAGCGAAAAGCTCGCTCGCATTGAGATCAACCAGCTCGAGAAGGCGGAAAAGAACTATAACCGTGCCGAGATCGACCTCCGCAAGACCGCCAAGACCGAAAAGACTCTTGACGTCATAAAGAGAGCCGATACCATTGATCTCGAGAACGAGAGAAAGGCCAACGAGCAGAAGCTTTATGCCAAGAAGCTCCGCGCCGAGCATTCGCTTAACAAGCGCGATGCGAGCAATAAGTATAAGCTTCAGAAGCTTGAGCTTGATGCAAGAAAGACGGCAAGCGATGCCAAGGCGTTGGGCGAGAGCCTCACAAGACGTGAGGAGCTGGATCTCCAGGCCCGTGAGCTTAACGTCCAGAAGAATAAGGAAACTCTCTACGAGAGAAAGAAGTCTTCTGACGAAGGGATCTTCGCCCGTGAGCACAAGCTGGCCCGCCGCGATCTTGATGCCACCACGGCCCAGGATAAGCGCCTGATGAAGCTTAAGGAGAAGGAGCAGAAGAAGAATCGCCGCCTCCTTAAGAAGTATCAAAAGGAGAAGCTGAAGAGGGCCAAGGCCATTGCCAAGATCTCCGGTGTTCCCGTGTCCACGGTTGCCGCCATGTCGGGTAGCACCGCGCCTTACGCGCTCCCTGCCTCCGGCGCACAGACCACCGCAGCCCTTGCCCAGCCCGAGCTGCTTCTTGAGAACTCCTACGAGAGCAATCGCGCTCAGTTCCTGGAGTTCAAGAAGAGAAAGCGCCAGGAGGAGAAGCGTCTGCGTTACGTCGAGATCGGCGTCCGCAACGACAAGCGTTACTTCAACACCATTTACGAGAACGGTGAGTGCCTCGTCGCGAAGCGTACCGTCCGCACGGCACGCGTCCAGTCGATCCTTGCCATTTTCCTGATGGTTGCGGCTCTTGTCGCTTGCTTGATGCCCTTCTACCGTATTGAAAGAAAAACTCTTTCGGCTGAACTTTATGATATGGTGCTCGATGGTACCGGCGTCATTTCGTTTGAGAGCATGCTGACCAACAAGGCGTCGGATGCAGAAGGACTCACGGAATACTTCCAGGAATTCAAGCAGCATCTGTCCTCCGACTTCACCGGCTCTGCCGTTAGTGGTCTGCTTTCGTATCCTCGTGCGCTTCTGCAATCGACGAAAAATGACACCTTCCTTCGTCATTATGGCGACTGGATCGTCTTGGCCTTTGCCGCCATCGGTATGGTCCTGACACCCTTTATCATCTTCTTTAACCTTGTGATTGCGATCCTGCGCTTTGCCTTCCGTGGCTTTGGCAATACGGTTGCCGTCACTCGCGTGATGAAGAACCTCCGCGCCTCGTATGCCTTCTTTGGATTTATGATGCTTCCTGCCCTGTTTATGCAAGGCGTGACCATCTGCATCGGCACCCTCCTCTTTATGGGAACCTTTGCCGCAGGCATGGTTCTGATCTACCTGCTTGATTTCTTCAAGAAGTACGAGAAGGGTGACAGAAAGCTCCTGGCAGCGATTCGTATCGGCGGTATTGTCCGCGGTGCGTTGCTCCTCGCCTTCTTTGTCGTTATCCGCTTTAGCGGACTCTTCCCGATCTCAACGGCCGGCATGGGCGCTAAGATGATGCGTTATGCGGCATTCGGATGCTTCGGCATCGCTGCTGCCCTCATCGCTTTCTCTGCTCGCTCGGTTACCTCGCTTGGGTTTGAGGTCATCGGTTACACGAAGGGACGTAGCACGCGCCACAATTCGCTCGTGATCGGCAACCTGATCGCCTGCGTTCTGGCCTTCATTCCTACGATTCTTTTGCCCGAGGTATTTGAGGCGAAGCTTTCAAGAGTGCTTCTCGGTGCCGTCATCATGCTCATGTTCTTTGCTGCCACTTTTGTCACCGGCATTGCAAAGCGCACGATCGTAAGACGCAACCACCTCATCGATCCCATTATCCACGCAATCAGCGAAGGCTATCCGCTGAAGTAATTTCCCCAACAGCCCACACCACGGTGTGGGCTGTTTTTTTCGTTTTTCTCTTGACAAACAGAAGAGAATATGATATCATTTTGATATCACAAGATTGGAGGTAGCCACCTTTGGATACTATCATTGAGATAAAAAACCTACGCAAGACCTTTCGAGAGGTTGTCGCGGTGGACGATATTTCGCTCCGCGTGCGCCGCGGTGAGCTGTTTGCCTTCCTCGGCGTCAACGGTGCAGGCAAGAGTACCACGATCTCTATCCTTTGCGGGCAATTGGCCAAGGATAGCGGGAGTGTACTTATCGACGGCGTCGATCTTGAAGCAGATCCCGACGCCCCGCGCCGCAGCTTTGGTGTGGTCTTTCAGAATTCGGTCCTCGATAAGCCCTTGACTGTTCGCCAAAACCTCGAGAGTCGTGCCGCCCTCTACGGCATTATCGGCAAGGAGTTTGAGGAGCGCCTCGGTGAGCTTTGCGAGCTTCTCGCCATTGGCGACCTGCTCGGCCGCACCGTCGGCAGGCTTTCGGGCGGTCAGCGCCGCCGCATTGATATCGCTCGCGCCCTTTTGCATAAGCCGCGTATCCTTATTTTGGATGAACCCACGACGGGCCTTGATCCCCAAACTAGAAAGCTGCTTTGGGATGTGATAGACTCTCTTAGAAAGAGTGAGGGAATGACGGTCTTTTTGACCACGCACTATATGGAGGAGGCCGCCGAGGCAGACTACGTGGTCATTCTGGACGCCGGCCGTATTGCTGCCGAGGGTACTCCTCTTTCGCTAAAAAATCAATTCAGTGGCGACTTTATCACCCTTTATGGCGTGACCGCCGATACCGTTGCCCCCCTCGGCGTTCGCTTTGAAACCGTGCCGGGCGGTGTCCGTATCGCCGTTCCCAATACCGCCGCCGCTACCGACCTGATTCTTCGCATGCCCGCCCTTTTCCAAGATTACGAGATTACGAAAGGGAAGATGGATGACGTTTTCCTTGCCGCAACCGGCAAACGACTGGGAGGTGACGACAAATGAAAACCGAGCTCTTGCTGATCCGTAGAAATTGCCGTCTTTTTTTCAAGGATATTGGAATGTTGTTCTCCTCGCTGGCCACCCCACTCATTCTTCTTGTCCTTTATGCCACCTTTCTTTCCAATGTCTATGAGAATGCCTTCCTGGCCCAGCTTGGCCCCTTCGATCTTGACGAGCGTCTTCTAAGTGGCCTTGTCGGCGGCCAGCTCCTCTCCTCGCTCCTCGCCGTTTCCTGCGTTACTGTCGCCTTTTGCTCCAATCTTCTGATGGTACAGGACAAGGTCACCGGAGCCCGCCGCGACCTCGCGATGGCTCCCGTCAAGCCCTCGAGTCTTTCGGTCGCGTATTATTGCTCCACCCTCATCGTCACCATGATGATCGCTCTTGTGGCCATGTTTGCCTGCCTCGTCTATCTTGCGGTGATCGGCTGGTATCTTTCGTTTGGCGACGTTCTCCTTCTCCTTTTGGACATCTTCCTTCTTACCATGTTCGGCACCGCCCTTTCCTCTGTCATCAACTACTTCCTCTCAACACAGGGGCAGATCTCGGCCGTTGGTAGCATTGTCAGCTCGGTGTACGGCTTTATCTGCGGTGCGTATATGCCGATCTCCAGCTCCTCGGAGGGGCTTCGCAACACCGTTTCGCTCCTCCCCTTTGCTCACGGTACCTCCCTCCTTAGAAGGCACGCCCTTGGCGGTGTCTTCCGCGAGATGGAGGAAATCGGCCTCCCCCAAGAGCTGATCGAGGGCCTTAGCGACAGCGTGGACTGCAACCTCTACATCTTTGACACCCGCATTGAAGCTTGGGTGATGTATCTCACTCTCGGCGGCTCCTGTGTCCTTCTGTTTTTGGGCTTTGTCCTGATGCACCGTTTCCTTCGCAAAAAGAATGTTACCTGAAGAAAGGCCGCGATCGCGGCCTTTCTTTTTCTCCGTATTGACTTTCCATCCATCTTTTTATATAATAAAAGTAGTTATTTGCTAAAGGAGAACACAATGGCAAGAGCAACCATCAAGGACGTTGCCGCCGCCGCGGGCGTCAGCATCTCCGCCGTTTCCTATATCCTCAACGGCTCTACAAAGAAGAAGTATTCCGAGGCCACCGTCAAGGCCGTGCGCCGCGCCGCCGAGAAGCTCAGCTATTCTCCGAACAATCTTGCGCGCGGGATGCGTTCCCAACGGGCGAATGCCATCGGTATTGTCAACTTCTGGGAGAACGCCAGCGCCGTCTTTGCTCCCACGCTTCACTCGGTAGCGGATGCCGCCGCCAATCTTTCGGTAGCCGCCGTGATCTGCACTGGCTCGGAGGACCTTTCCTACATAGAGGCTTATAAGAACCGCACAGTGGACGGGTTTGTCATCATTGCCCCCGGTGCGCTTCAGTTCAATGAGCGCGCGCATATCCGTGCGTTGCAGGAGGAGGGCGCTCCCTTTGCTATCATCAATGGCAGCGTTCGCGCCGATAATGTCTTTTCTGCCTTTTACG
>JAZQVJ010000172.1:0-2695 GCA_045631785.1 Eubacteriales bacterium | reverse complement strand
CCGCCGCCACACCCTCCTTCGGCAGAAGATTGGCGTGAGTAATGCAGCGCTCGGCGGTAATATCGCGCAGCTCGTTCCGTTCGCGGGCAGCAACGCCTCCGGCGGCCCTCGCGCGGCAGAGCATCATTTCTCCTACGGTCTTGCCGTCATAGGAAAAACGGTGATACAGCTTTTCGTACAGGGGATTTTCACACGCATTTACCGTGGATCTCATAGGAATACTCCTTTACAGCTTTTTCGCCACTCTCAGCTTTGCGCTTCTTGCACGGGGATTGTCCAAAAGCTCACGGTCGGAGGGCAGGATCGGTTTTTTTGTCAGAATTTCAATTTTCGGCTTCTTGCCGCAAACGCAAACAGGGAAGTCGCGCGGGCAGGTGCAGCCCGAGGCCGCCGCCGCATACGCGTTCTTCACGGCACGGTCCTCAAGGGAATGGAATGAGATGATGCTGATGCGCCCTCCGGGTACGAGAGCGTCAATGACGGCTTCAATGGCCGGGGCAATGGCGTCAAGCTCGCGGTTGACCTCGATCCGAATGGCTTGAAAGGTGCGTTTGGCGGGGTGAGGCCCGTCGGCGCGTGCGGCCGGGGGGATCGAAGCCTTGATAAGGTCGGCAAGCTCAAAGGTCGTCGCAATCGGCGCATGCTCGCGAGCCAGAACGATCCGCCGCGCGATCTTAGCGGCGAAGCGCTCTTCGCCATAGTCGCGGATAATGCGGCAAAGCGCCGCCTCGGTGTAGGTATTAACAACGTCGGCGGCCGTTAAGGGCGCATCGGTATCCATGCGCATGTCGAGCGGTGCATCGTACTGATAGGCAAAGCCGCGCTCGGGAGTGTCAAACTGATGGCTCGAGCAGCCGAGATCGGCCACCGCGCCTCCGAAATTGTCAATTGAAAGCTCGCGCAATACACGGCCGATGTTCTCGAAGTTTTCGTGAATGAAGGTGATCCTGTCTCCGAATTTCTCGAGCCGCTTTTTTGCCGCCGCGAGAGCCTCGGTGTCACGGTCAAAGCAGAGAAGGCGGTCGCCCTCTCCCATGCGCTCGGCAATGCGGTAGGAATGTCCGCCGCCGCCCGTCGTCAGGTCGGCGTATGTGTAGCCACGGCGAATGTTAAGCGCATCGGTCGCCTCGTCGAGAAGGACGGATACGTGATGAAACGGGGCATCCATGATCAAAGGCCGATCTCGCGCATCTTCTTGCGCATCGCCTCGAGGTTGGCGGCCTGGGCGGCCTCCTCCTCGCGCCAGGCATCGGCGGCGTAGATCAGCACGTGATCGCCAACGCCAACGATGGCCAGCTCGCGGTCGATCCCCGCATACCCCGTAAGATCCGGGGGGAGCAGAATACGCCCTTGCGAATCGGGGACGGCGCAGACAGAATGCGAGAAAAGGAACATCTTGATGTCCCCCACCTCGGAGTCGGGGAGCTCGTTGAGCCGCATCTCAAGCTTTTCCCATTCGGCGGCGGGGTAGACCGCCAGCGCCCTTTTGGTCAGCTTGCGCGTGATATAGAAGGATTCTCCGAGCTCTGCGCGCAGCTTAGCCGGGACAAAAACGCGATTTTTGGGATCCAGCGAATGCAGGAAGGTGCCGTAAAAACCGTGCATCTCTCGTGAGAACCTCCTTCTTGATGTCATTTCAGTGGTTTGCTGCACCACTTGGCGCCACAATACTACACTTCCACTCCATTTTACTCCATTTATCGTAAAATGTCAAGTGCATTTTTTGAAAAGTCGAAAATTTTTGCGAGAATGCCCCCAAGACAGAAAAGCTTTTCTTAAAAATATCTCTCTGCCTCTTTCACTTTTTGGGAATTTATGATATACTTGTAATACAAACCTCTACCAAGGAGAGAGCTATGTCACTTCGCAAGCTGCTGGGCCTTCGTGAAAATACTAAGAGTCGCGCCTACCGCACGCGTCGCGCGCAAGAGCTGCACGGGCTTGTGATCCGCTATGTTACCGAGCGCAACGGTGAGAACGATGACGTTATCGGTCGGGGCGGCAATCTCTCGGTAAAGGGGGGCGAGCTTCTGGTTTTCTCCTCGGGGGAGATCCTTTTACGAGCCAACGTCGCCGAGCTCGACGTCAGCCACCTGATGTCAGGTGACGGTGTGATCCTGACGGCCCCCAATCTTGAGGAAGGAGGACGTGTGCGTACGATGACCGCGCATTACGTGTATCACAGAAAATGAAATTGACTCGTTGTCTTTCCCGTCTTGTCCGTGCCGTTACCTTGCGCGGCCGCCCTCATACCTCCGCCGTCATTCTCGCCGGGGGCAGCGGTCTTCGCATGGGGGATACCGGCGGTGTCGCCAAGCAATGGCTCCTCCTCGGTGACAAAACCGTGCTCGAGCATGCCGTCGCCGCCTTTGAGGCATGCCCCGATATTGATGAGATCGTCGTTGTCGTCCGCCGCGGGGAAGGACAAAAGGCGGCCGAGCTTTTGCGCGCCGCTAACGTACGAAAGGTGCGCGCCGTCGTCAGCGGTGGGAAGTCGCGGCAGCAGTCGGCCTTCCGCGGGGCTCGCAGAGTTTCCGAAAAAACGCGCTTTATCGCGATCCACGACGCTGCGCGCTGTCTTGTCACCCCCGAGGATATCTCGGCCGCCGTGCTTGCCGCTTACAGTGACAAGGCCGCCTCTCTCGGTGTTCCGGTTACCGATACCGTGAAGCGCGTCGACAAAAAAGAAGTCGGA
>JAZQVJ010000171.1:0-3698 GCA_045631785.1 Eubacteriales bacterium | reverse complement strand
ACGCCGGCTTTTGCCCCGGCGTGCGCCGTGCCGTTGAAGCGGTGGAAGAGGCTCTTGCTTCCCCCCATCCGCCCTGCCGCATCCTGACACTCGGCGAGCTCATTCACAACCCTGTCTATACGGCCTCTCTCACCGAGCGCGGCGTGGAGATCACCGACGAGGAGGGGGCGGCGCGCGCCGCCGCCGAGGCCGCGGTGCGAGGACATACCGTTCTCTTTTTGAGAACGCACGGCGTGGGCCGCGCGACCGAGGAACGGCTCCGTACCCTCAGCGAAGCCTATCCCTCCTTTGAGGTACGCGACCTCACCTGCCCCTTTGTGAAAAAGGTGCATCATATTGCCGAGGAGGCACACGACGGCCTTTTCCTTTTTGGAAAGAAAGGACACCCCGAGGTGGAGGGAACCGTCGACCGCGCGCCCTCCCGTGTCGTGCTTTTTGAGTCAGCAGACGGCCTCTCGCGCCTTCTCTCGGAGGAAAAAGACGAGGAAAGCATGCCCACCGCCGCGGCGCAGACCACCATGGGCCTTGCGGAATGGGAAAAATCAAAAAAAATTCTCGAAAAACTATATACAAACGCAAAAATTTTTGATACAATATGTGGTGTGACTAAAAACCGCCAGGAAGAAACGCGCGCACTTGCCGCACAAGCCGACCTCACGATCGTGATCGGCGGCAGGCACAGCTCGAACACACGGGAGCTTTGTGAGATCGCCTTGTCGGTCTGCCCCGACACGCGGCTCATCGAGCATCCGTCCGAGCTTCCTCACGGTCTTAGTGACGATATAACTGTGGCAATCACCGCGGGTGCTTCCACACCCGACGGTTTAATAATGGAGGTATACAAAGCAATGGACGAAATCAGAACTGAAGATTTTGCCGAACTCTTGGAAGGAACACTCAAAACTTTAAATACAGGAGAAACCGTGACCGGTATCGTGACGAGCATCGCCAAAGACGTTGTTTACGTTGACGTTGGCGTGAAGGCGACGGGTATGGTCGCCCGTGACCAGATCACCGACGATCAGAACGCAAGCCTTGCCGATATGTTCAAGATCGGCGACGAGCTTCGTCTTTTCGTCATCCGCGTTAGCGATACGGACGGCATCGTGACTCTGTCGAAGAAGAGAGTTGACCGCGACAAGAGCTGGTTTGATCTCGTCGCGATGAAGGACGAGGGCGGGATCATCGAGGGTCCTGTCGTTGAAGCCAACAAGGGTGGCGTTGTGATCGAGGCGATGGGCAATCGCGTCTTCGTTCCCGCTTCCCGCACCGGGCTCCCCAAGGAGGCCGACTTCTCTACCCTCGTCGGTACCACCCAGCGCGCCCGCATCATTGACATCGACGAGCAGCGCAAGCGTGCCGTGGCCTCGATCCGCAGCGTCATGATCGAGGAGAAGCGCGCCGAGGAGCAGGCTATCTGGGATAAGCTTGAGGTCGGCCAGCGCTACAACGGCGTTGTCAAGAACCTCACCACCTACGGTGCCTTCGTGGACATCGGCGGTGTGGACGGCATGGTACATAACACCGAGCTGTCCTGGAAGCACATCCGTCATCCGAAGGAAGTGGTCGCCGTCGGCCAGGAGCTTTCGGTCTACATCAAGGAGCTTGACGTTGAAAAGCGCCGCATCTCGCTCGGCTACAAGTCGGAGGAGAATGATCCCTGGGCTCTCTTCAACCAGCAGTATAAGCTTGGTGACGTTGTGACCGCCAAGGTCGTCAGCATGACCTCCTTCGGCGCCTTTGCCGAGGTGATGGACGGTGTCGACGGTCTTATCCACATCTCGCGCATCTCTCTTGAGAAGATCGCCCGTCCCCAGGATGCCCTTGAGATCGGCCAGGAGGTCACCGTTAAGATCGTTGAGATCGACAACGAGCGCCGCCGCCTCAGCCTCTCGATCCGCGCTCTCCTTGAGGAGGCCAAGCGCGCCGAGGAGCAGGCTGTGCGCGATGCCGAGCGCGCTGAGCGCGATGCCGCCCGTGAGGCTGCCGCCAAGGAGCGTGCCGAGCTGGAGGCCGAGATGGCCCCCTACATCGTTCGCTCGATCGACTGACAGGAACCAATAAAGGAAGGACCTCTTCGGTCCTTCCTTTGTTATTATATTGTTATTTTTTACACTTTTGCTTGCAAATACCTATGATCTATGGTATACTGATATGGTGAAAACAAAATTTCTGTTTTGGAGGATACACAATGCTTCATTTTCTGCTTGAAAGCGGCTCCGGGGAGAGTGCCCCTACCGGCAGCCCCTGGACCATCATCATTCTTCTGCTTGTTTTTGTTGCCTTCTATTTCCTTATGATCCGCCCCGAGAAAAAGCGTGAAAAAGCGGCACAGGAGATGCGCGCCGCGCTTCAGGTCGGGGATGAGGTCACGACCATCGGCGGTATCATCGGCAAGGTCATCAGCATCAAGGAGGAGACCTTCGTCCTTGAGACCACCAAGGAGCGCACGCACATCCGCTTCCTCGTTTCCGCCATCCGCAGTGTTGACGTCAAGGCCGAGGAGGCCGCCGCCGCAAGACCGCGCGTGACGACGCCCGCCGGAACCAAGCCCGCCCCCAAGAAGGCCGAGAAGCCTGCAATCGAGGCCCCTGCTGCCGCAGAGCCCGTTGCCGCAGAGCCTGTTGCCGCAGAGCCCGTTGCCGCAGAGCCCGTTGCCGCGGAGGCCGCCGCTGAGATGCCGACCGCCGAGGGCTCCATTGACACTGAGGCCGTGACCGAAGAAAACAATTAAGTTCTAACGAAAAATCTCCCGTCATATACTTTATCAGTACATACGGGAGGTTTTTTCTATGGAAAAGACAAAAAGCAGTGCCGCACGCCTCGGTGACAGACGGAGCCGCACCTTCCTATCCTCACTCCTTGCGGCACTTCTCTTTTCCTTGCTGTGTGCCGCCGGGCTTCTTCTTTTTGCCGCGCTCCTCATTCAGCGAAGCGGCGATCCCTCGCGCCTTCTTACCCCCGTCGGCGCGATTCTCGCTGCGCTCATCGCCTTCCTTGGCGGATTCCGCGCAGGGCAGCTCCGCCGCACGTCGGGCGCTCTCATGGGGCTTTGCCACGGAATGGCAATCACCTTTGTATGCCTCTTTACGGCGCTGATCCTCGAGGAGGGGAAGCTCCCCTTGGTATCACTCGCGCTGTATAGCGGTATACTCCTTGCATCCACTCTCGGGGGGGCGCTGTCCACACGCAGAAAATCACACCGCAGAATACGCAGATAACGAAAAGCCAAGGAGTATCTCCTTGGCTTTTTGTATGGTTTTCTTTACTTATTTGGCCACCGCCGTCGCGCCAAGTGCGCGCAGTTTGTCTGCCAGCCCCTCGTATCCGCGTTCCAATATTTCAGCCTCCAGGATCTCGGTGCTACCCTCGGCGGCAAGCGCCGCCACGACCTCAGCGGCACCGGCGCGAAGATCCACAGCGCAAACCCTCGCCCCCTCGAGCCGAGAAGGGGTGACGCTAACACCGTTCTCGGTTCGAAGGAGGATCCCTCCCATCCGCTGCAATTCATCCACGTAGCCAAAGCGCTCCGGAAAAACGCGGTCGCAGAGGGTAGAGTCACCCGATGCCTGCGTGGCCATGGCGGCAAATTGCGGATGGAGATCGGTAGGGAAGCCGGGATACGGCTCCGCCGAAAGATCACAGGGCCCGATCTCCCCCTCGCGGCGGACAAATAGTCCTCCCGTATCCTCCTTAAT
>JAZQVJ010000170.1:0-3646 GCA_045631785.1 Eubacteriales bacterium | reverse complement strand
GGTGTTGCCGCCAACTCGCACCTGCGCGCACGCCTTTCGGCCCTCGCCAAGCAGCGCGGCATCCGCCTCGTCATCCCACCCCGTTCGCTGTGCGGCGATAACGGCGCGATGATCGCCGCTGCGGGCTACTATGAGTTCCTGGCCGGAAAACGGGCCCCCGACGATCTCAATGCCTCGGCGGCTGACTGATCCGACAAGAAGTCTTTACATTCCGCAAAAAACCGCAAGCATCGCTCTCCCTCGACAAGAAAACTGTGGAAAACTCGGTTGAAAAGGTGAATAACTCCACGGGCTCTACCCGTTTCCCTCGAAATCATACAACGGATGTGTAACTGCATGGATAAGAAGAACTATACCGTCAAGGGCGGCGAAGCACGCCCACTCCCCCCTCTCCTCGGGAGCGAGGCACTCACTGAGGCGAGCGCCTCGGATCTGCGCGTTTTGCTGGCGCTTGCCGAGCTCCGAACGGCCGATGCTGCCCGCCTTTCCGAGGTCCTCGGCCTTACTGCCGCCGAGATCTCGGCCTCGCTGGCCTTCTGGCGCGGCGCAGGTGCTGTGACCGTCCTCAAGGAGGAGGCCGGCGTTTCCCCTGTCACCGCCGCTCCTGTCACCGCCGCTCCTGCTGCCGCCGAGAAAAAAACCGCCCCGCGCCGCCGCATGGAGCTGACCTCGCTCGGCGGTGAGGAGATCGCGGCGCTCATCAACGAGCACGATCTTGCAGGCCTCGTGGATGCCGCCGAGCAGCAATGCGGGCGCCTTTTCAACCGCACCGAGCTTTCGATCCTTTTGGGGCTATCCCAGGAATTGGGGCTTGACGGCGCTTACATCCTCACTCTGCTTGCCTATTGTGACAGCCTTGGCGACGAGAAAAAGCCGCTTCGCTATGCCGAGCGCGTGGCCTTCCGCCTTTGTGAGCAGGGGATCGATACCATTGAGGCACTTGAGGAATACATCAAGGAGCAGGAGGCGCTTCACTCGGTCGAGGGGTGGCTCCGCCGTATGCTCGGCATCGGTGCGCGCAAGCTGACCAAGCGCGAGGAGGCCGCCTTCCTGCGTTGGACGCAGACCTACGCCTACGGCGAGGAAATCATCGGCGCGGCCTACGACGTTACGGTCAACGTAACAGGCACGCCCTCGGTGAGCTACATGGATAAGATCCTTGCCGCTTGGCACGAGAAGGGGGTACGCACCGTCGGGGAGGCCGAGGCGCTGCTTGCCTCGGAGAGAAGCGTGAAGAAGCCGTCACGCTCTGCCCCCAAAAAGAAGGAGACCACCGCCTCGAGCTTTGACGTTGGCGACTTCTTCCGCCGTGCCGTTGACCGCAGCTACAAATCCACCAAGGAATGACTCTGAAGGGAGCAAGCTATGGGTTACAATATTGAGAATTACCGCCGTGTCCGCGCGATGCTGGAGGAGCGCCGTCTTGAGGCCGTCCACACTGCCGACATGCGAATGAACGAAATCCACAAACGCTCACCCGAGATCGCCGAGATCGACCGCGCTCTCGCCACAACGGGAATGCAGCTGTTCGGCGAAGCCACGCGCGGCGGTCCCGACCTTGCCGAGAGGATCGCGCGCATCCGTGCCGAGCATGACAATCTGCGCTCCGCCCGTGCCGACCTTCTGGCCGCGCTGGGACTCCCTGCCGACTATACCGACCCCGCGTACACCTGCGCGCGTTGCCATGACACGGGCTTTGTCAGCGCTGTGATGTGCGACTGCATGAAGCGCGCCCTCATCACCGAGGGCATCCGTTCCTCGGGCCTTGGCTCCCTCATCGGCCGCCAGACCTTCGAGAACTTCTCGCTGAAATACTATGACGGCGATCCGACCGACTACGAGCGCGCCAAATACGCCCTCGCGCGTGCCAAGGAATACGCCGACACCTTTGGCCCCGACACCGGCAACCTGCTCCTGATGGGCCCGACGGGGCTTGGCAAGACGCACCTTTCGACCGCTATTGCGCGCACCGTTATCGAGCGCGGCTACGACGTTGTGTACGAAACGATGCAGAACATCCTCTCGGACTTTGAGTACGACCGCTTCAAAAGCGGGTACGGCGAGACCGCCTCGCGCGCTGAGCGCTACCTCGCGTGCGAGCTCCTGATCCTCGACGACCTCGGCACCGAGCAGACGAACAGCTTTGTGGTCTCCTCGCTTTATCACCTTCTGAATACTCGCTTAAATCACGGGCGGCGCACCGTCATCAATACCAACCTCGGCGGCGAGGAGCTGCGCGAGCGTTACAGCGACCGTCTCACCAGCCGCCTGCTCGGTGAATACGAGATCCTGCTTTTCTCCGGCAACGATATCCGTATGCAGAAGCTGTAAGGACTCCCTATTTGAGCATAACCGTATATAAAGTTCCCCCCCGCAAAAGCGGGGGGTTTCGTTTTGGACAAGGGGTAGGAACGACCGGGCGCGCATATACATATATATGTAATAAACCGACAAGGAGGTTCACTCTATGAAGATCTGTGCTGTCGGAGGCGATGCGCGCATTCCCTATGCCCTCGCCGCCCTCGAAAGGCGCGGCCACGAGGTCAACCACGCGGCATACGATGCGCCGCTATCGGCCGAGCTGCTCGGGGAAGCCGAGGCCGTCCTTCTCCCGTATCCCGCCACGCGGGACGGGCTGACGCTGAACGCGCCATCCTCTCCCCTGCCCCTTCCGCTATCCTCACTCTTTCCGATGATCCCCGAGGGGGCTCCGGTTTTCGCCGGTCGCATTACCGAGGCGCTCCGCGCAGCCGCAGGAGGTCATCCGCTTTTTGACTACGAGAGCGACGAGCGCTTTCTTCGGGAGAACGCCGCCATCACGGCCGAGGGGGCACTTTCCCTTGCGATGCAGCGCCTCCCCTCTCCTCTGTTTGCTACGCCCTGTCTCGTGCTTGGCTCGGGGAGGTTAGCGCGCGCCCTCACCGACCTTCTTCTCGGTCTGCACGTCCCCCTGACCGTTGCCGCCAGGAATACCGAGGCCCCTCTGCCGGGCGGCCTGCGCCCCATCCCTCTCGGCGCACTCCCGGCCGAGCTTTCACGCTTCAGCCTCATCCTGAATACCGTTCCCGTTCCCCTTCTTGCGCCGCGCCTGCTTGCGCGTGCCTCAAAGGGGGCGCTTCTCCTCGAGCTGTCCTCGGCCCCCGGCGTCATAGATAAGGATGCCTGCCGCGAGGCCGGCGTGGAGCTGATCACGGCCCCGGGGCTCCCCGGGCGCTACGCCCCAAAGGGGGCGGGCGAGGCGCTGGCGGAGGCGGTCACTACCATTCTCACGTCACTATGAGGTTCTTATGATCGCATACGCTTTCTGCGGCTCCTTTTGCACACTGTCGCACTCGTTAGCCGCCCTGCGCCGCTTGCGTGCCGACGGCTACGACGATATCCTCCCCATTGTGAGCGAGGCGGTGGCCGAGACCGACACGCGCTTCTGGCAGGCGGAGGAATTCTGCCGCACGGTCGAGGGCTTATGCGGACGGAAGATCGTCCGTTCGATCGTTGAAGCCGAGCCCCTCGGCCCCAGCCTGCACGCCGATGCCCTGGTCATTGCTCCCTGCACCGGCAACACGCTCGCCAAAATGGCGCGCGCCATCACCGATACCACTGTCACCATGGCGGCCAAGGCGCATCTGCGCTCCGACCGCCCCACCCT
>JAZQVJ010000169.1:0-5465 GCA_045631785.1 Eubacteriales bacterium | reverse complement strand
CAAGGGCTTTTTCAAAAAAACTCGCCCAAAGGGAACAGAACCAATGATAAAAGGAGAGCATCACGCAAAAACGCCCAGAACGTCAGCAAAATTCACGTAAGGTCATTGCTTTTGTTTCGGCTATGCGATATAATAGTGCCAGCCATCACTTGCGAAATGAGGACATGCTTTGAGCTTTCTTAAATTTCTTGAGGGGATACGCACCCCGTTTTTCGATGCCGTCTTCTCGGTCATCACGCTCCTTGGGGAGGAAACCTTCTTTATTCTTGCCGGGCTCATCTTTTTCTGGTGCTACGATAAGCGCCGTGGGTATTACATCCTTGCAGTCGGCTTTCTTGGCACCCTCATCAACCAATTTCTGAAGCTGCTTTTCAGGATCCCCCGCCCGGAATTCCGTGCGGACGGATTTACCATTGTGGAGAGCGCTCGCGAAGCAGCGACCGGCTACTCCTTCCCGAGTGGACACACCCAGAGCGCCGTCGGTGTATTTGGTGGCATTGCGCGCATTTTTCGTCCGCTTTGGGTACGGATCGTCTGTATTATCGCCTGTATTCTGGTTCCCTTTTCGCGGATGTATCTCGGCGTACACACGCCTCTTGACGTTGCGGTTTCGATCGGGATCGGCATCCTTCTCGTCTTCGGACTCTATCCTTTGATTTTGAAGGCTACCGAAAGCCGCCGGGGGATGCATGTTTTCTTCGGGGTGATGCTTGGGCTCTCGGTGCTATACCTTTTGTACGTTTTATTCTTTCCTTTTCCCGCCGATATCGACGTCAAAAACTACGAAAGCGGCGTCAAAAACGCATACAAGATCCTTGGCTGTGTGCTCGGCCTTCTCTTGGCCTATGAGATCGACGACCGCTTTCTGCATTTTAGGACCGACGGCACACTCCTTGTACAGATCCTGAAGCTTGCGATCGGCCTTATCCCTCTTCTCGCCATCAAGGAAGGACTCCGCACCCCCCTTACATGGATCTTCGGGGGGGGCTTTATGGCCGACGGCGTTCGTTACTTCCTTTTGACGGCGTTTGCCGGTGCCGTTTGGCCGATGACCTTCCCATGGTTTGCCCGCCTACCCGAGCGTTTTGCGGCGAGAAAAAAGAAAATAGGGAAGTGACCGGGCGTGTCCCACACGGTTTTTAGACAATATAAAAGACTAACGAAAATTTTTCGTTAGTCTTTCTTTTTGGTCACAAAAAACACCCACAACTTAAACTTAACACGAGGGTTATTTTCCTCTCTTTTTTGCAATATACGCAATGACAGAGCAAGCAACGATTCCGATTACAAACGGGATACTGAACAGAAGCCCCACATCCCAAGGCGCACTGTTGCCGGGCGCATAACGAAGGACGGTGCAATTATAGGTGACAACAACGCACATAATGTTTGTCAAAAGAATTGCAAGCGCCGCAAACATCGTTGATGGTTTTTTCATGAAAGCCTCCTGTTTATGCTTCATACGGGGAGGAGTGAAGCTCCTCTTTTTTCATTCCTGCTCGTCGCCGTCGAAGCGGCCGATACCGACAAGGGAATCCACAGGGAGAGAGAAGATAACGGCGCCACCATCGGTTTTCAGACCGGCGGCATCGCGGATCGACTCCATGATCTTCATCTTGTATGCGTTGGTAGTCAGAAGAAAGACTGTATCGCTTTCGGTCGTAAATGAGGTGCCGATCAGCTGCTCGGCCGGGGCATTGCTCACACTGCGCGTATGAAGGATCGTGGCACCGGTGGCACCTGCGGCACGGGCGGCCTCCACCACATCCTCGGTAAACTTCTGATTGACGACCGCAACGATCATCTCATGCATTTTCTTGCGCTCCTTTTCTGTCGTATTGGGGGTGCGGGGCGAGACGGTTCCATCCTCCTTCACGGGAGTGGAGAGGATCGCGCGGCTGATGATGTGCGAGATCCCCGAGATCGGCAGGGTAAAGGCAATTCCGCGCCCCATTAAATAAAGGCGCAACCGCTTATTTATGGCACGCAACAGCTGCTTTTCACAATGGTTTGGGACGAGGGCATAGAAAAACCGTTTTTCGATCTCGTCAAGACCAAGATAGCTCATGTAATTGGATTTGACGGTACCGAAGGCAAGGGAAGAGAAGTGCAAGGAAACACACATCTCATTGCAGACGTCCCCAAGGAGCATCTCGTCCTCTCGGCGTATCACGCAAACAAGGAGCTTAACGCGGGCCTCAGCGTGGGGTTTCTTAGCCATAATACGCGCCTCCTTCCGTATAATCGAGGAAATATTCCTCCTCGGCGATAAAGCGCCGGACCGCCTGGTGCGACTTCATCTTATAGATAAGCCCCGTGACCTGGATCGCAATGATAGGCGTCATCGCCGTAAATGCAACACATCCAAAGGCCACTGTCATGATATTCCCGTCAAGTGCCGTGCAAGCACCGATCGCCATCGGCAAGACAAAGCCACTCATCATCGTTCCGCTGGCCACTCCGCCCGAGTCGAAGGCGATACCGGTAAAGATCTTCGGAACGAAGAAGGATAGCGCAAGCGAAATGATGTATCCGGGGAGGAGGATCCAAAGGATCGAGATCCCCGTAAGAATCCTAAGCATCGAAAGCCCAAGGGAGGCCGCGACACCGATGGAAAGGCTGAGCTGGACGGCGTGCGCCGAGATGGCACCCGCCGTGATCTGCTCGACCTGCTTATTCAGAACGTGAACGGCAGGCTCCGCCGTGATCATAAAGTACCCGAGCACCATACCGATCGGCACGAGGAGAGCGCCGTTCGCCATACCGGCAAGCGAATCGCCGAGAGCATAGCCGACAGGCAAAAAGCCCATGTTTGCCCCCGTCAGAAAGACGACAAGACCGAGGAAAGTGTAAAGAATACCGACACCGATCCTGAGGATCTGCTTGCCGCTGAAGACCTTGGTCATCAGCTGGAAAAGAGCAGTGAAGGCAATGATCGGTAGGAGTGCGATCGCCACCTCGATCGCGTGGTCACCAAAGCCGCCGAAGTATTGCGCGATCCCCTCACGGGTATCGGTCACAGGTGCCATATGGAGGGCATAATCGCCTCCGGAAAGATCATAGCAGATGCCGAGTATAAGGACAGAGAGGATCGGCCCGATGCTGCAAAGCGACACAAGACCGAAGGAGTCATCGTTGCCTCCTCGCGACGAGCGTGCGGCAGAAACACCCGTGCCGAGCGACATAATGAAGGGTACCGTCATCGGCCCCGTGGTCACGCCGCCGGAATCGAAGGCGATCGCCCAGAAGTCCGAGGGGACAAAGAAGCAAAGGCAAAAAACAACGACGTAGAACGCGATGAGAAGATAGGAAAGCGGAACGCCGAGCACAATACGAAAGAGGGCAATCACAAGAAACACACCAACCCCCACTGAGATCGTGAGGATGAGGAGCATATTGGGCACACCCGTAACAAGGTCCGCAAGGATCTGAAGGTCGGGCTCGGAAACGGTAATAAGCACACCGATCACAAAGGAAACAAAGGCAACGAGCCAAAGATGCCGCGAATGTGCAAGATGCGAGCCGATCTTGCTACCGAGCTGCTGCATGGACATTTCTGCACCCATTGTAAAAACGGAAAGCCCAAAAATCAAAGATACAACACCCAAAAGAAAGAGAAAAAAAGTGCCGGGATCCATCGGCGTCAGCGTAATGCCAAGTAAAAAAACAATGCCGGCAATGGGCAGAATGGAACGTAAGGATTCATTCAGCTTTTCGCGGATTACAGAATTCACTGCCTACCTCCTTGCAGCCTGTACTTGTATATTGCTTTTCGGGAAAAAGATTCCCTAAAGTATTCTATAAATAAGTATATCATTTTTTCGGGAATACCGCAATAGATTTTGCGAACAAAAAGCAACAACATTACTCCTGTTTTTTCGAATAAAAAGGGGGAAAATGGCACCGGCCTCTTGACAGAGGAAACGAAAAAACATATAATACTAATAATGTTGCTTTTAAGGAGACACAAGACGTGAAACTCAAGGTTTTGAAGTTCGGCGGTAGTTCGCTGGCCGATGCCAAGCATTTTAAGGTCGTTGCCGACATCATAAGAGCAGAGAAGGAGCGCCGTTACGTCGTGCCCTCTGCCCCCGGTAAGCGCTTCAAGGAGGATGAGAAGGTCACAGACCTCCTCTATAAGTGTCATTCTCTCGCTGCTGACGGGAAGGATATTTTTGACGTCTATACGCGTATTTGCCAACGGTATAACGATATTATCCGCGATCTTTCTCTGGATCTTTCACTGGACCGCGAGTATGCCATTATCCGTGAGAACCTGACGAACGGTGCCACGGCCGATTACGCCGCCAGCCGCGGCGAATACCTTAACGGCCTTATCCTTTCCGCCTATCTCGGCTTTGATTTTGTCGATGCGCGCGACGTCATCTTCTTTAAGGAAGACGGCACGCTGGATGCCGAGCGCACCTATTCTGCCATGGGTGCTGTGCTGCGTGAGCATACGCATGCCGTGGTTCCCGGGTTCTACGGCTCGATGCCGAACGGTGAGATCCGCACCTTCTCGCGCGGCGGCTCGGACATTACGGGGGCAATCGTTGCCCGCGCCGTGATGGCGGATATCTATGAGAACTGGACCGACGTTTCGGGCTTTATGATGGCGGACCCGCGCTGCATCGAAGATCCGAAGCCGATCGACACCATCACCTATAAGGAGCTGCGCGAGCTTTCCTATATGGGTGCTACCGTCCTGCACGAGGATGCCGTTTTCCCGGTGCGCTCAGCGGGGATCCCCATCAATATCAGAAATACGTACGACCCCTCCGCCAAGGGTACACTCATCGTCCCCACGGCTCCCGAGGGCGACAACGACTCGATCATCACCGGCATTGCCGGCAAGGTCGGCTTTTCGATCATCTCGATCGAGAAGGATATGATGAACTCAGAGCTCGGCTTTGGCCGTCGCGTGCTTCAGGTGCTTGAGAACAACAAGATCAATTTCGAGCATTTGCCTTCCAGCATTGACATGATGTGTGTCATCGTCAAGACCACCGAGATCCAAAACAAGCGCGACAAGATCATGGATGAATTGTTCCGCCTGACAAATCCCGATTCCATCGTGATCCATGACGGTATCGCACTTGTTGCCGTTGTGGGACGCGGCATGGTCCGTTCCAAGGGTACGGCTGCGCGCATTTTCACGGCGCTCGCAAATGCCGGCATCAACATCCGCATGATCGATCAGGGCTCAAGCGAGCTGAATATCATCATCGGCGTTGAGGAAAGCGATTATGTCCCGGCCCTGCGCGCCATTTATAGCGAATTCGATTGCGATTAAAAAAGAAAACTCCCGATCGGGAGTTTTCTTTTTACCTTATGCCTGCTTGAAGCTCTGGACGGTTTCCTCAAACCAAGTAAAGATCGCCTGCTTTTCCTCCTCGGTGTAGCCCTTGATAAACTTGAAGGGCAGACCGCCGTTGATCGAGAGGACATTCTCGCAGAAGTTGCAG
>JAZQVJ010000168.1:0-6721 GCA_045631785.1 Eubacteriales bacterium | reverse complement strand
AAGCGGCATCTGCCGTTCCAAATATAGTTACCGGTGTGGTTATCTACCCAGTTAGTGATGGTGAGAGGCACACGGTTGAAGAGCATATTGCCGCACAGATTCTTGTTTGCCTCACTGGACATGATGATCGCCTTGTTCTCGTAGGTATTCCAGCCGGGAAGCACGATAATGTTCCAGTTGCCGCAGTTAAGGTTTACGGAGGCGTCGTTTGCCAGGGAAGTGGTGCTGCCGCAAACCTTCTTGATAGCTGCCTCAAGTGCGGGGTTGTTGCCGGGGATAACGATGGTGTCGGCAGTATAGCCGAGAGGCTCGTTGTTTTCGTCTCTCATATTTCTCATCATTACAGAGAACTTGTAGAGAGCTTCCTCAACCTTAGCAAGAGAGATAATTCTGTCGCCGTCTTCATTCTCCTCGGTGAAGATGTTACCGAAATAGTGGTTGGACTGGATGCCGCCCTTACCGTAAAGGTGCTCACAGTGGAAGAGGGGAAGATTATCGGGGGTGGTGAGATCCAGAGTAGAGCCGGCAAAGGTAGTGGTTTCCTCGGTCGCATTGATGAGTGCCGCCTCACAGAGCTTGTTCATAGTCTTGTAGTAAGCGCGTACGAAGGTCTCTGCTCTACGCTTTGCATCTGCGGCAACGCCGTAGTTTGCATCCTCCATCATCTTGGCGGTAATGATAAACTCCTTCGAGAATTGGATGTGCTCAATGAATTTTCTGTAGGTCTCGTCGATCGAATCGGTCTCGGCGCCCTCGCCCTCGGCCGTCGCGCTGAAAACGCCGAACTCGTTCTGACCGACGATGGTTTCGCCAAAGCGGCTCGAGGTCTCAACGTTAAAGAGCCAATCGCAAACGCCGCCGCGCTTGGTCTGGTGATCCGACTCGTGCTCGATGACCATCTTGATGGGGGTTTCGAGCTTACCGATGGCGGCATCGTGCAGGCCGCTTGACTGGGAATAAATGATAGTAGCCATTATGGTTTCCTTTCGTTAGTTAGTGTCTTTTGCCGTGTCCTACACGGCGGTAGAGCCCCTCGATCTCGCCGTTCGAGAGAGAGGGGAAGAGTGAGCGCGCCATCGCAAGATCAGCGGCGCTCATGCGGTCGGCGGAGGGACGTGCCGTGCGCGGAACACAGCTGTCAAGGTGTGCGCGGTTGCTCGGTGTCCCCTGCCTTGAAAAGAGGCCCTCATGGTGCGAGGCACAGAAGGCCTCGACGGGCGAGAGCCCTGCCTCACGGAGCTCGCCGTAGCGCTCGGCATTCGGCAGCTCATCGACCGACCCCGTGGCGAAGATCCCGGGGAAGCGACGGGCAAGGACGGCAAGATCCGAGCGCAGCAGCTCGCCAAAGTCGGGCATCTCCTCCTCGGTCGCCGTGTCCTCACCGCCGTTCTCGCCGTCGGCCTCCTGCGCCGAGGCGATGGCCTCTGCTTCCTCCGTCAGGGGGTCGGCGGGCGCCGTCACCTCGTTGCCATCCCCCTCTCCACCGGCGATCGCGGATGTGTCGTTCGTCCCTTCATCGCAGATGTTTTCGGGGGTAAGTGCTTCGTTTTCCATAAAATTCTCCTTTTTGTGGTAAAGTATTATTTACCGTTTCTCAGGTCGCCGTTCGTCTTTGCGACAGTGCTCGTTGCCGAGGGGTCCTTGCTGCCGGGGGTGTTCGGGGCCTTGATATAGCCGCCGCGATTCGTAGCGTACACGTTTTTCTCCATACATCGCTCCTCCTTTCCAAAGAAATATGTAAAAAGCCGAAGGCCAAAGTGAATTCTGCGGAATAAGCTCCGCCTGCTTGCCTCGCTGAAAGGATGATAGCATGGATTTCACTGCAAATGGGGTCGCTTTTCACAGGCGAAAATTGCGCTCTGCACCCCCTCGGAGGACAGCCACGGTCGCCGTACGGTATGTACGGCTTCCCGGTCCCCCGATGAGGCACATAGCATCAATTTTCCCACTGTGAAAAGCACGTTTCATGTAGGCGAAAATTGCGCTCTGCACGCCCTCGCAGGCTAGCCTTAGCCTCGCCCTCCGGGAGAGGTGGCGCGCGGTGCGTGACGGAGAGGGCCTCCGCGGTCGCCGCATTTCGCCCCGACTGGCGATCACTTACCCGTCCGCCTCATCACCGAAAAGCTCATAGTACTTCTGCCAGTTCTGGTTGAGGGCATCGTCGGCAGCCTCGGCCATGCGGCGTGCAAGGCCGGGGTCCATACCGATCAACAGGCAGTAGTTGTAGGCGCGGTCGTAGTTGTAATTCCCTTCGATGAGGAGGCGCAAGGTGGCGACATCCTCCTTATCTCGGTTGGCCGAGGAATGGTTTTTGTAGGCGTACCGGAGCGCGCTCTTCTGTGCGGCGGTGGCCTCTGCTTCATCGAGGATGCGGTTGAAGGCGGGCAGACGGTCGCGCTCAAGAGAGAGGACGTCACGGGCGGCATCAATGAGCCGTTCCTCGTCCTCCTTGCGGAGCGAGAGCAGGTAATCACGGTATCCGGCAAGTGCGCGCGTCGCTTCGTCGGCACGCCCGGTCTCAACGCTGAGCGTGCGCGCTTCTCTCTGCTGCTTCGCCGCCTCTCGCAGATAAGCGGCATAGCCGTCATCGGCAAGCCCCGTGCGCGCTATCCTCTCGCCCGAAGCGCCGAAGTCGACGGCAAGGCGTGTGCTTTTGGCGGCTGTCTCGGCGCGGGCGCGGTCACTCGCGGCGCCCGCCGTGCTTCCGAGCCAGGCGGCATATCCCTTGGCATTCTTGATCCTGCCGAGCAGGCGCAGCTCGCGCTCAAAGGCCTTCGATATATCGGACATTCTCGCTCTCCTCCCTTCTCCCATTGACAAGATCCTCAAAATACTCGACGTTCTCACGGGCGTAAGGATAGTGCGCCCTTTCCTGGTTCTGCCAATACCGCAGGAGCGTCAGGGGGTCGGTGGGATCGCCGAGAGTCCCGGCCCGCAGGTTTTCAAGGTTCCTTTCCCAGAGCGCATCGCGCTGCCCCTCCACGCTCCCGTTCTTATCGACGGCAAACAGGAAGTCATCACGGTAATAATAGCCGCGCCCCTTGTCGTAGGCCAAGAAATCGTAGCGATCAAAGGAGGCGTTGTGCATCCGGCCGTAAGCATCGCGGTAGGGGGTGGGCCTCGGCTCGTCGGCAAAGGCCAGCATGAACTCAAAGATCAGCCGGTCGATGTCGGCGTAGGCAGCCTCCTTCATCCGGCGCTTGGATTCAAGGCGCCCCGTGGCCTGCTCGATCTGCAGCCTCTTGGCGTAGCCGGAGGGCGCACTGCTGTCGGCAAGCCCCACAAGCGAATCCGAGACGCCCACAATGCGCCGCGCATGCTCGTAGAGTCGCTCGGACTGCTGCATCTCCTGGGTAACGTCAGGCGTTGTATCGATGATGCCGTACATCCCGGCGTTTTCCCCGGGGCCGAGGCGGATGACCTGCTCGAAAACCGAGTTGTCGGGGGCCACGCGTGCATCCTCGGGCATCACGGGCGTGACTCCCGAGCGCATCAGCTTTGCCTGAATGCGCGACTCGAGCTTGTTGATCTCCTGCTGCTCGGGGCGGATGATCTCGCAGTCGGATTGACCGAGGTAATGCCCGGCGCGCGAGGTGTTCTTGCGGATGACAACGGGGAAGTGCCTCGGGCGGTAATAGGGGACCGTCACCTGCCCTGTCGGCAGACAGATCCTCTCGTCAGTGACCGCGACAAGGGTGGGCCTTTCGTCGCAGTCACAGCCGCCGCGCTCACCGCAATGAGGGCAGACAAGCTCCTTGCGCCCGTAATAGTCGGTAATGTCCGAGAGCAGTGCATCTCCCGAGAAGACAAAGCGCGAGACCGCCCCGTCATCCTCACGGAAGAAGCAGGTGACGACCGTCACCGTATCCTCGTCAAAGCAGCCGTTCTCGACCTCGCATTCGCCGAGCGCGGCTACCGCAGGGCTGACGCCGTACCGACGGCAAAGCTCGCTCCGCGGCGAGAAAAAGCGGAGGAACAGGTACTCCATATCCTCGACCTCGGGGATGTCGGGCTGGGGAATGAGATCCTCGGGCGAGATGCAGCGCACGCGAATGCCGCCGCGTCTACCGCCCGACTCCTTGGTTTCATCCCATTCCACAAGCCAGACGGAACCGCCGAAGATGGTGGTGTAGCGCTCGTCAAAGTCGTTCTGCCTTTCAAAGGGAAGCTCATCGCGCAGCCGTGCGAGCATTCTCTCGATGCTGACGGCCAGGCGTTCCCCCTGCTCGCTGTACGAGGAGGGCGAGACCTTCGGCGCCGGGATCTCGGAGGAGATCTCGCTCTCAATGATCTCGTAGGTAATGTTGCGGATGGCGGTCGCTCGCCGCCCCGAGCCGTCGATCTCGTCGCTGCCGCGGTACTGCGCCATATGGCGTGAAAGCTCGTCGATCGTGGCTCTGTGTCGGTTCTTCGCTCGCTCGTAAAGCTGAGAGAAGAACTGAAGTCGTTCTTTCTTTGATTTTGGTGTCGTCATAAAGGTTCTCCGTATTTTTTGATAAGGTACTCCCGTTCCGACCCGCTGGCGGCATAGTAATCCTGCCACATATCGGGTGTCCACGGGCGTCTCCCGTCCCCGCCTTGGCGCTTTGCCGGGCGTGCGTAGGAGATGGCAAAGCCACGCAGGGCGTCGGGGGCGTGGGTAATATCGTGCGGCTCGTTCAGGACGTCTCCGGGGCGCGCGGGATCGGCAAGGAGCATCGGCAGGCATCGGCAGGTCTCACGGCAGGTGCGGAAGATGCGTAAGTAAGGCAGCCCGTCGGGCGCCATGCGGAAAAGCTCCTTGAGCGCCATCCAGCCCGCCAACCGATCGTTCGACGACCGCACGAAGGGAACGCCATGCTCACGGAAGATCTCGGCACGGCTCCGCCCGCTTTCCTGTGCGCGGCCAAAGAGGTCGGGAGGTGCGAGCGTTGCGTAGATCTCCTCGTCCTTCGGCGTTGCTGCAAGGATGCGCCGCGCCGCCTCCGAGATAATGAGATCGCTCTCGCAAAGCTCACGGTAGACGTAGGCCCTCCCGTCGGGCGAAAGCGCGATAAAAAGAACGGCCAAGCGGTCAAGCCCATAGTCGATCGTGCGGTAGCGCCGCCACTCGGCGGGGAGGGGGAAGGGATCGCAGGTGTGCGTGTCATAGGAAAATTCGGAAAAGAACTGTCCCGAGAACAGGTTCCATTCCCCCTCAAGGAGTGCGCGCCTCTCCTGGCGGGGCAGCACCGCCAGCCGCCGTCGATACCCGGGATCCGAGAGCGAGAGGAAGCGGTTGTCGTCGATCCGCGCGGGGATGAAGATGCGGGAGGAGCCGTCCTCCCCGAGAAAGGGACGGCCGTGCGGGCCGGGGTCAATGAACCGCGCCTTGACCCAGGAATGTCCGATCCCCCCGGGGTTCGTCGAGGACTTCACCTGCTTCGGGTAGCCGTTCGTTCCTCGGACGCGCGAGATGAGATACAGGTACTGGAACTCGGTGAAGTGCGTCAGCTCGTCAAAGCGCACGATGTCATACTCGGCGGACTGATACTGATACACGTCGCCCTCGGTAGCCAGATGACCGAAATCAAGGATCGAGCCGTTCGGGAAGACGCCGGTATGCTCGGTCGCGTGATACGAGAAGACCTCAGCAGGGTAGAGCGAGCGCGCCGTACGGATGAGTGAGCGCTCAAGCTCGGGGAAGGTGCGCCGCAGCATGAGCTGACGGCTTCCGGGGTAGCGCAGGGCAAATAGGAAGGCATCGACCAGCTGTCCGTACGATTTGCCGCCCCCGGCCGCCCCGCCGAACAGGACCTCGGTCTCAGCGGCATCGATGAAGGCCTTTTGCTTTTTGGTGATCTCAAGCTTCATTCCACGACACGGATCTCCACCTCGAATTTTCCCTGCCTCTGTCCGACCTCGCGCCGCACCTCAAGGTCGAGCAGATGCTTGACGAAGGAGGCGTCGTATTTTTTCAGGAGCGCCCCGGCCGTCAGCGTATCGAGATACCGCCGCCGCGCCTCCTCGGCGGCCGCGCGCATGTCCGGCGCCTCGCAAAGCGAAAGGAACTCCTCGTGCCCGATCCCCTCCTCATCGCAGAAGCGATCGATCTGTGGCGGCACCTCCCCGGGCGCAAAGGTGAAAAAGCTCACCAAGCGCTCCGCCATTCCCGCATGTTTTTCCATCTGAAATCCAATCCTCCTTTCTCCGCACAAGAAGAATAGCATGGATTTCACTGCAAATGGGGTCGCTTTTCACAGGCGAAAATTGCGCTCTCTCGCGGAGTCGAACACAACCATGCTCGCTGTACCCTCGTACAGCTTCGCAGTGTCCGCCTCCACGAGATAGCATCAATTTTCCCACCATGCCGCCCTCGCAGGCGAAAATCGCGCTCTGCACCGCCTCGGAGGACAACCACGGTCGCCGTACGCTATGTACGGCTTCCCGGTCCCCCGATGCGGCACATAGCATCAATTTTCCCACTGTGCCGCCCTCGCAGGCTAACCTTAGCCTCGCCCTTCGGGAGAGGTGGCACGCGGAGCGTGACGGAGAGGGCTTCCACGACATAGCATCAATTTTTCCACTGTGAAAAGCGTGTTTTATATAGGCGAAAATCGCGCTCCGCCCCCCTCGGAGCAAAACAAAAAAGCCGTGCAGATGCACTGCACGGCTAAAAAATCAATTATGTAAACAAAACCTTATTAAAATCCGAGATCCTCATCAATGAGGACGACCTCGTACTCGCCCTGCATCGGCGCCA
>JAZQVJ010000167.1:0-1909 GCA_045631785.1 Eubacteriales bacterium | reverse complement strand
CCGTTTCGGTCCGCCGCATTTAAGTAAAAGAGGTATAGAACGATGAACGAGAAAATTCTTGCAAAGGTCGGCAGTCTTGCCGTTACCGAGGCCGATCTTGCCGCCATGCTCCAGGCGCTCGGTCCGCGCGGCGCCCAGTATCAGAGTCCCGAGGGGCAGCGCGCCCTCATTGAGGAGCTGGTTGCCCAGAAGCTCTTCCTGCTCGACGCGCAGAAGAACCTTTACGAGGCGGAGGCCGAGTTCCAGGCGCAATTAAAGCGTGCCAAGGAGTCGCTGCTCACCGAGTACGCCATCCGCAAGGCGATCGTCAAGGCCGACGTCAAGGAGGAGGAGATCAAGGCCTTCTACGACGAGAACCTTGACAAGTTCACGCAAGGCGAGACCGTGAATGCCTCGCATATCCTGGTCGCCACCGAGGAGGAGGCCGCGAAGGTCGCCGCCGAGATCGCCGCCGGCACGAAGACCTTTGAGGAGGCCGCCAAGGACTACTCCTCCTGCCCCTCGAAGGAGGCGGGCGGCAACCTTGGCGAATTCGGCCGCGGGCAGATGGTACCCGAATTTGAGGAGGCCGCCTTCTCGCTCGAGATCGGCACGGTATCGGCGCCCGTCAAAACGCAGTTCGGCTACCACATCATCCGTGTGAACGCGAAGAACGAGCCGAAGCCGGTTTCCTTCAATGAAGCCAGAGAGTCGATCTGGCAGAAGCTTATCGCCGATAAGCGCGAGGCCGCCTACCGCAGCCGCGTCAATCAGCTCAAGATCATGTTCCCTGTGGATATGATGCTGTAAAAAAGAAAACCGCCGCATTGCGGCGGGTTTTTATAGCCTTTTGGGCTTGCCCTTGAAGATAAGCGCGGCGAGATAACCGAAAACGATCGCTGCCGCCGTGCCGCCCGCGGCGGCGCGCAGGCCGCCCGTCAGGGCGCCGAGCAATCCCTCCTCGGCGACGGCCTCACGGATGCCGACGGCAACGTTGCCGCCAAAGCCGATAAGCGGCACGGTGATCCCTGCCCCCGCAAGCTCGCGGATCGGCTCGTAAAGGCCAAGGGCGCCGAGCGCTACCCCCGCCACCACGAAGATCACAAGGATGCGCGCCGGTGTCAGGCGTGTCATATCCAGGAGAAGCTGGGCGATGACGCAAATGCCGCCTCCCACGGCAAAAGCCAGAAGATAGGAAAGAAAACTTTGCATTTTATACCTCCGTAATGCGGACAAGATGGGCAACGCCGGCAATGCTCCCGCCCTGCTGAAGACTGCCGGGGTTCATGAGCGCCCCGGTCCCAACAGCCAGCATCCGCCGTATCTCACCGCGGGCAAGGCGGGGCAGGAACACGCCGGCAAGGAGCGAGGCGATGCATCCGCAGCCCGAGGCGCCGCCGTGGATATCCTTTTCCTCGTCATAGAGCAGGCAGCCGCCGTCCTCGTGGACGCGGGAGAGCGAGGGCAGCTGCTCGGAGAGAAGGGTACGCAAAAGAACGCTCCCCTCGCGGCCGAGGTCACCCGTTAGGATGAGATCGAAATCCTCGGGGGCCTCCCCCGTTTCACGGAAGTAGGCAAGGATGGTGTCGGCGGCGGCGGGCGCCATTGCGGCCCCCATATTGGCGGCGTCGGTAACACCGGCATCGCAGATGCGCCCCGGGAGAAAGGCATCGACGGCCGCCTTCCCCTCGCGGCCGAGGATGGCCGCCCCTGCGGCGGTGGCCGTCCATTGGGCGGTGGGGGTGCGCTGAGAGCCGTACTCCAAGGGGGTTCGGTACTGCCGCTCTGCCGAGCAATAGTGGGAGGAGGTGACCGCGGCGGCGGTAGAGAAGAAGCCTCCCGAGACCATGATGGCGGAGAGCATCAGCCCCTCGGCGGCGGTGGAGCAGGCTCCGTAGATCCCGAAATAGGGGATATCGAAATCCAGAAG
>JAZQVJ010000166.1:0-2146 GCA_045631785.1 Eubacteriales bacterium | reverse complement strand
CCTCCGCATACGGGAAGCGCCTCCCGAGAATGTTCATAATATCGCGAACGGCGGCCCCCGTCGGCGAGGTGATCACGCCGATCTTCGCCGGGATCTTGGGCAAGGGGCGCTTACGTCCCTCGTCGAAAAGCCCCTCGGCCGCCAGCTTCTTCTTCAGCCTTTCAAAGGCAAGGTACAGGGCGCCGACACCGTCAGGCTCCATCTCATTCACGTAGATCTGATAGGAGCCGTCGCGCACGAAGAGAGACACGCTGCCGCGCACTAACACCTTCATCCCGTTCTCGGGGAGAAAGGCAAGGCGCGAGGCGTTACCGCGGAACATCACCGCACGGACGAGGCTCCCCTCATCCTTCAGAGAAAAATAAAGATGCCCCGAGCGATGATTGGTGAAATTGGATATTTCACCGCGCAGATACACACGGCGCAACGACGGCGTCTCCTCAAGGAGAGCCTTGATGCTTTCGTTTAACTCCGATACGGTGATCGGCTCTTCTCTGCCCTCAAAACGGGCATCGGGCTCATAGCTCAATTTCGGCCTCCATGACATTTTTGACACAAAAGCGCGATCCCCGCCGCATTGTCAGCACTGAAGGCGGGCTCGGCAAAGGCGGTATCTCCGCAGGCGACAAGCGCCTCTCGGATGCGGCGGTTTGACATCACGCCCCCCGCATAAAGGATGGGGATCTCTCCCTTTTCCGCAAGGAGCGCGCGGGAAAGCTCCACTAAGGTTTTGGCAATAAAATCAAGGACGTAAGCCGCGACGAAGGAGGCGTCCCCCGTCTCGCGAAAAAGGCTTGCCGCCCGATTTTCCGCCCCCGAAAGATCGGCAAAAAGACCGCGCACCGATACCTTCGGCGAAGGAACCGTTGCGGTATTTTCCGCAGCTAATTTTTCAAGAGCAGGCCCTGCGGGGAAGGAAAGCCCCAGTGACACCCCCACGCGGTCAACCAGCTGACCGGCATTAAGGTCGGAGGCGCCGCCACACAGCTCGACCGCAAAGCCGCGCTCGGAATACCCGGAAACGTAAAGGACCTCGGTAGTCCCCCCCGAAACGTGGAAGGCACCGAAGGGGCACGAGAAGAATTCATGACGGCCGGACGAAAGGATCGCCGCCGCAAGATGACCGCACTGATGCGAAAAGCGATAGAGGGGTACCCCTGCCGCAGTGGCAGCCGCCGTGGCGGCCGAAACCCCCGAAAGGAAGCAAGGCATATAGGAGCCCTCGGCGCGGCGCGGCATCTCGGAAACACCCACGGCCGCAAGGCGACCGCCGCCAAGATGATCCGACACCTCCTCCATCAAGGAGGGCATGTTTTTGATATGAGCAAAGACCGCCTCGGATTGGCGCAGACCGCGCTCGCCTTCCCGCACGGGGAGGGGGCGCTTAGCATTCACAAGAACCTGCCCGTCCGCATCAAGAACGGCGGCCGAGGTCGTGTAATTGCTCGTGTCGATCCCAAGGTAAAGCTCAGGCTTCATCGGCTCTCGCTGCCTTGGCACGCTCGGCAACCGTGTTAAGGATGCCGTTCACAAAGGGCCTTGCCTCTTCCTCCGCATACTCTTTCGTCAGCTCGATCGCCTCGTTCAGAGAAACGCGGATCGGGATGTCGGGCATATACAGCATCTCATAAATCGAGAGCTTGAGGATCGAGAGGGCCACCTTGCTGATACGCGCAAGGCTCCATCCGCGAGATGCCTCGGCCACAAGGGCCTCGATCTCCGCCTCATGCTCCGAAACGCCGGCGATCACCGCACGGACATACTTGCTTTCCTCAGCATCTCTCGCCGACTTTGCGGTATCATAAAGCTCGGCCGGCACGCGCCCCTTATCAAATTCGTGTTCAAAAAGCAGGCAAAAGGCCAGCTCTCTTGCTTGATGTCTGTTCATTCCATTGCTGCGGCACAGCCGCTTCCCTATCTGAAGAATATTTAATGAGTATAAATATACCATTATTATGTATTATAACACTGCATCGTGCCTAAAGTCAACTTCCCCACCCGGCTTTTTTCACATTTTTTTGCTTTTTCGGATAAAAAATCGTCAGCCACTTGAAAAAAGCGAATTTTTTTGATATACTACACCGTGATAGCGAAAGGAGATCCATGTATGGCTTTCAATAAAAAACGCTTTATAAGCACCCTTTGG
>JAZQVJ010000165.1:0-3389 GCA_045631785.1 Eubacteriales bacterium | reverse complement strand
TCCTTCGGAGAAATGTCAAAATGAAAAAGGAGGACTCGTCGGATGGAATACTTTGACGGCCATCGGCGCCGTGAGCTGAAGGCCACGCGCATCAAGCGCCGTCTTTGTGCCTCGGCGAGACTTGCCAATGTTAAAAGGCTTGCCCCACGGGTGGCTCTTGGCATCGGCATCGTCCTCCTTTTTGTTATTTTTCTTCTCTCCTTCCGCTTTCTCGATCATCTTTTGCCGATCCTTCTTCTGGCCGGCTCTTGGGTGATCCTTGCCCTTTTTGCTCGCCTTGCCTTCATGCTTTTTGAGCTTTGGGTGGCAAGGGAGGCCGAGCCTACCTCTGTTCTGAAGCTTTTGCGTGCCTACATCCGCATGCTTCTTTTTGATGCCTACAAGGGCCGAGAGGAGGCGCTTCTTACCGCCGACACGCGGCTCCTTTCCGATGCGCGCGAGTATGCCGAGGATTACGTTCCCTCGTTTTCCGAAAGGGAAGCGTTCGCCTCCGGCAAGGCCTTTGAGGAAACGGTCGTTGGGATCGTTGAGCGTTACCGTGGGTATCTTGAGGCTCTCCTTGCGGGAGATGCCGCGGAATGTCTCTCCCTCCGCGCCCGTCTGCGCGAGGAGATGACGCCGTGGCGTGAGGAGCATCTCTCGGAATACGCCCATCCGCAAGTCCTGCTTATCGAGGATAACCTTGCGCTGATTTTGCGCCAGATCGCCGACCGGCGCGATGTCTACCGGAAGAACCGCAACACCCATCTCTGCGCCTCCCTCCTTGACGGGGCGCTCCTGTACCCAAATCCCAAGGGAGCATCGGGCGGCACCAAAAAGCTCCGTATTCCGCCAAAGAGCGCCTACGAGAGCTATTGCAAAAGCATCGAGGAGCTGTCACTCTTTGACGGTGGAGGAATGGAATTCTCGCTCGATAGGCAACACCGTGGGCGTTACCGCGCGCTTATCGATGCCTGCCGCGCCTTCCGCCTTGCTTATACGACTGAGGGATGCCCCGAGATCGACCTTGACCGTTGCGAGGAGCGCTATCGCTCCAGCCTTTCGGACGAGGAGAGATGCTGGGCGTGTAAGAAGAAGTTTCATGCCCGTTTCCGCGGCATCTGTCCGCGGTGCAACCATTACGTCTGCCCGAAGTGCGGCAAATGCTACTGTGAAAAATACATCGTTCGCCATGCTCCCACAGCACCTCGAAGATAAAAAGAAATGTCGATCCTTCAAAGGCTTGACATTTCTTTTTTTGTGTGCTATAATAATGACATCTGCGGGGTACCGCAAGCGAATGTGGGAAGGGGGAGGATACAGTCCATGGACGGAGACAGTAGTGAGGACGATTATTGCTTCACGACGGCAAATGAATATATAGGCGGTTTGGCTCATCTCGCTTTCAGGAAAAGCGAAGGATGCGCCTTTTTGCGTTTTCGGCGCCTGCGCCCCTGATCAGCACCGCGCACCGCCGGGATCATATAAATACGTATTGTAAGAAAAGGATATATCATGACTACCCAACTATTACTTATGTCGTTGATGCTTGTTTTGTCGGGGTATTTCTCGGCCACAGAAACGGCATTCTCCAGCATGAATAAAACGCGATTAAAAACCTTTGTTGAAAAGGGGAACCGTCGCGCCGCGATGGCGCTCTCTCTCGTTGAGAACTACGATAAGCTTCTCTCAACCATCCTCATCGGCAACAACATCGTTAATATTGCGCTGGCCTCGATGGGTACCATCTTCTTTGTGGAAACCATCGCCCTCGGCGATATTGGTACCACCGTGTCCACGGCGGTCATTACGGTTGTCGTTCTTATCTTCGGCGAGATCACGCCGAAGAGCATCGCCAAGGATATGCCTGAGCGCTTCGCCATGCTTTCGGCTCCCGTGCTCCAGCTTCTCATCTGGATCTTCACCCCCTTCACCTTCCTTTTTGCACAGTGGAAGAAGCTGCTTTCCAAGATCTTCCGCCCGCGGGATGATGCCAAGATGTCGCAGGAGGAGCTTTTGCTCCTGGTCGACGAGGTCCAGCAGGAGGGGAGCATTGATAACAACGAGGGCAATCTTCTCCGCAACGCCATCGAGTTCACCGAGCTTCGCGCGGAGGATATCCTCACGCACCGCGTTGACCTTGAGGCCGTGCCCACTGATGCCGAAAAGAGCGAGATCGCCGAGAAGTTTGCCAGAACGCAATTCTCGCGTCTGCTTGTGTATGAAGAAACCATCGATAAGATCGTCGGTGTCATCCATCAAAAGGATTTTTACACCGCCTCCGGCATTACAACGCTTCCTCTCGATGCGTTTATGGCACCGGCGGTGTTCATTCATCAGTCCGAAAAGATCAGCCAGCTTCTAAAAACGCTTCAGAAGAATAAGACGCATATCGCCGTCGTTCTTGATGAATACGGCGGCACGCTCGGTATCGTCACCATGGAGGATATCCTTGAGGAGCTTGTGGGCGAGATTTGGGATGAGCACGATGAGGTCGTTGAGAATTACAAGGACCTCGGTGACGGTAAGTACCGCGTCGATTGCTCGGTCAACCTTGATGACTTCTCCGAGTTCTTTTCGGTGGAGATCGAATCGGAGGCCGTGTCGCTCGGCGGCCTTGTGATGGAGCTGCATGACGATCTGCCCGAGGTCGGCAGTGTCGTTGTTGCGGCCGGCCTTGAGATCACGGTAGCCGAGATGGATTCCCACCGCGTTGTCTTTGCCGATGTTGTCCGTATCCCCGAGGAGGACGATATGACGGAGGAGGACGAGGCGGAGGAAGAAGAAAAATGACCTCCCGGAAAAAGCGCTTGTGCCGGGGCACATGCGCTTTTATTTGAAAAAGGTGCTTGCCGCAGCAAGCACCTTTTTTGTTATCTCTTGAAGCCGGGGATATCGACGAGCGAGAGAACGTCAACGGGCATACCCGTGGCGATCGACTTGTTGCCGGCAATACCGGTCAGAATGCTCATCGCGCCATCCACGTGGGAGGCAGCTCTCTTGAAGGGATCCTCCTCGGGCTCGCCGAAGATGTCGTTCAGGAGAACGGCATCGCCGCCGCCGTGAGCACCAACACCGTCCACGATCGGAACCTCATAGGCATCGCCGAACATCGGGTACACCGTGATCTTCTTGCCCTTGACAACGCCTTCCTTGTTGGAAGCGCCGCCGGCATTGACGTAGACAGCCTCGATGACCTCCATCTCAATGCGCCCCTTGGTACCGGTCATGCAAACGCGGAAGCCCTCCCAAGGAGAGTAGGCGTTCAGCGAGTAGGACATCTGAGCGCCACTCTTGTACTGGACGAGAACGTTCATCGTGTCCTCAATGCTGATGTTGTCACCGAAAACGCTCTGGTCACGGATGTAGCCGTCGTCCTTTTCGGCCTCGAGATACAGACGGGTGAGGTA
>JAZQVJ010000164.1:0-2218 GCA_045631785.1 Eubacteriales bacterium | reverse complement strand
GAGGAAGAGGACAGTCATCTCGGCGACTTCGTGGAGGATACCGATACGCCCTCTCCGGCCGAGACAGCGTCGTACTCACTCCTGCGCGAGGAGCTTTGCAATGTGCTGCGTACCCTCACCCCTCGTGAAGAGCAGGTGCTGAAGCTCCGCTTCGGTCTTGTGGACGGGCGGTCGCATACACTGGAGGAGGTCGGCAAGGAGTTCGACATCACGCGTGAGCGCATCCGCCAGATCGAGGCCAAGGCCTTCCGCAAGCTCCGCCACCCCTCCCGTGCCAAGCTTTTGCGCGACTATCTTGAGTATTGATGCCAAGGAGGTACGGCACATGGATCATGAGTTCGATATGAATGAGTGCCCGGATCATGAGCGCGAGTCTGCCCTCCTTACCGACGGATATTTGATGAATGCGATCGGGGACATGGATGACAGCGACGTCCCCACAGTCTATTCCGAGGAGAGTGAAGAAGCGGAGGCCGATGCCTATACGGCGGTCGCCGAGCTTGCCGGTGTTGAGATCGAGCAGGATACCGAGGCTATCGAAACGCTGCTTGCTTCCGATTATTTCACAGCGGACGATCCCGTGCGGATGTACCTGAAGGATATCGGCAAGATCCCACTGCTTTCAAGTGAGCGCGAGACCGAGCTTGCCGAGCTTGCTTCGCTCGGGAACAAAGCGGCGAAGAACGAGCTGATAAAGGCCAATCTCCGCCTTGTCGTCAGCATTGCAAAAAAGCATATCGGCAAGGGGATGCTTCTTCTGGATCTTGTCCAGGAGGGGAACCTTGGTCTTATGAAGGCGGTAGAGAAGTTCGACTACCGTAAGGGCTACAAGTTTTCCACCTACGCCACGTGGTGGATCCGCCAGGCCATATCACGCGCGATCGCCGATCAGGCGCGCACCATTCGCATTCCCGTACATATGGTGGAAACGATCCATAAGGTATCCCGTACCGGTCGTGTCCTTTTGCAGGAGCTCGGCCGTGAGCCCACGACCGAGGAGATCGCCGAACGCCTTGAAACCACGCCCGAGCGCATCCGCGAGATTTTGAAGATCGCGCAGGATCCCGTCTCTCTCGAAACTCCCGTGGGCGAGGAGGAGGACAGCCACCTTGGTGACTTCGTGGAGGATACCGACACCCCCACTCCCTCGGAGACAGCCTCCTATTCGCTTCTCCGTGAGCAGCTGCAGGCGGTGCTTATGACGCTTTCTCCTCGCGAAGCCGAGGTGATCCGCTTACGTTACGGGCTATATAACGGCCGGGCGCTTACCCTTGAGGAGGTCGGTCAGCGGTTCAACATCACGCGTGAGCGCATCCGTCAGATCGAGGCCAAGGCACTAAGAAAGCTCAGATATCCCCTTCGCAGCAAGCAGCTGCGCGACTATTTGGAGCTTTGATATAGACGGATTGCACAAACTCCGAAAGCATCTCTTGTGGCATTTGCGGCAATCGCGCTTTTCGACTCGATCTTCGCGAAAACTCCTTGACTTCTCGGAAGATGTACTGTATAATAATATCTGTATTTGTATCTAATTTGAAAACACCCGCGCATTTCCAATTCCCTTAGGAGGTTACCATGAAAAAAAGAGTTCTCTCTTTTCTGCTCTGCATCCTGATGCTTCTCCCCTTGGCCTTAGTTTCGTGCGGCCCCAACGACGATCCCGACGATACCGAGGATCCCGAGGAGGATCTTTACGTAAAGCCGGCATCGCTGAACTTCTACATCATCGGTGATAGCTTCAATGACACGGCGGTGGCCGATATGCAGGCTGCCTTCAACAAGGTTTCAAGAGAGCTTTACAAGACCGAGATCACGTTTGTTTTCTGCACCGAGGAGGAGTATGAGGCGACTGTGACGGCAAAGCTCCAGGCTGCCGCATCGGCTGCCGGTCCGTCCGCCGCGGACAAGTACGAGGATGTCGAGATCGAGACTGTGCTTGACGATCTGAATACGGTGATCGAGCTGTACCCCGAGATCTACGATAACCAGGTGGATATCCTGCTTATTAACGGCATCGATATGTTCGAGCGCTTTTTGGAGAAGGGGTATCTTGCCGACCTCACCGAGCACCTCAATGGTGAAAACACGGCAATCAAATCGCACGTTAACAGCAACCTTTTGAACGGTGCGCAGGTGGGCGGCAAAATGTATGCCATTCCCAACAACGTGACGATCGGCTACTACAAGTACCTCCTCGTGAACAAGAAGCTGGCGCAGT
>JAZQVJ010000163.1:0-3534 GCA_045631785.1 Eubacteriales bacterium | reverse complement strand
CACCGCCTCTCGATGGCGGCGGCCGATGCCGTCTACGACTGCCGATGCGCCGTTTCCGACTTCTTCGGCATGGGCGAGCCCGAGCGCGTGATCTTTACCGCAGGGGCAACGGCGGCACTCAACCTCGCCATTAAGACTGCGGTACGAAAAGGGATGCACGTTCTGCTCTCCGACCGCGAGCATAACGCGGTGGCGCGCCCCATCTACCGCCTGGCGGACGAGGGCGTGATCGAATACGACGTCTACCCGACAACGGGCGATGTGATCGCCGACATTGAGGCCCGTATCCGCCCGAACACAGGGCTTCTTGTCGCTTGTCACCTCTCAAACGTGACAGGCTTTCTCCTGCCGATCCAGGAGATCGGCGAGCTTTGCCGCGCACGCGGGATCCGCTTTGTGATCGACGGCGCAGGGAGTGCCGGACATCTGCCGATCGACCTTGGCGGAATGGCCTTCGACGCCTTTTGCGCGCCGGGACACAAGGGGCTTCTGGGGATCGCCGGCGTAGGCTTTGTGATCCTGAAAAGCGACGGGGGACTCTCCGACTATATGGACGGAGGCAGCGGTCATTCCTCGCTCTCGCGGCGGATGCCGACAACCCTCCCCGAGCGCTATGAGGCGGGAACCCTCCCAACCCCTGCCATTGTGGCTCTCAGAGCCGGGATCGAGTGCCTCCGTCACCGCGATCCCCACAGTATTGCCGCCGAGGAGACAGCCATGAAGGAGCGCCTGGTTGCGGGGCTCAGCGCCCACCGTGAATTGACGGTGTACGAGCCAAAGAACCCTTACGGCCCTCTGCTCTTTACTCACGAAAGCCTCCGCCCCGAGGCCATTGCCGAGGCGCTTGACCGTCACGGAGTCTGCGTGCGCGCCGGCTACCACTGCGCGCCCTTGGCGCACAAAACCGTCGGAACCCCGACGGGGGGCGGCGTACGGCTTTCCCCTGCCATCACCAACCGCCCCGCCGAGATCGAGGAGTTTTTGCGAATCCTCAAAAGGGTGATCCGTGAGGAAGGCAAATAAGAGGGATCAAAGATCCCTCTTATTTGCCTTGTTTTGTTTACATATTCCGAAATATTTTTGCGCCGTCGGCAAAGAAAAGGCGCAGTCGGGTGCCGCGCGGCACCGAGAAGGCGGCTCCCTCCTCCTTGCCGAGGGTATAGGAAAGACCGCGCCCTCCGCGGCCAAAAACGACACGAACGGGCGAGGAAAAGCTAAGACACACCTCGCGTTTTGACCGATTGACGGCAACGAGGAGCGCGCGCTTCCCTTTCGTGCGGAGGAAGACAAGCACCTCTTCGGTGAGGACGATCGGGGAAAAGCGGCCATCCCTTAGGATCGGCTCTTGGCGCCGCATCGCCCCGATACGGCGGTAGGCCGAAAGCAGGACGGCATCCCGCCGGTGCCAGGGGTAGGGACGGCGGTTGAAGGGATCGGAGTAGCCCTCAAGCCCCACCTCGTCCCCATAATAGATGCTCGGAACCCCGGGGAGAGTGGCGAGGATGAGATAGCCGAGAATAAGGAGCCGTCGGCCGCGCTCATACTCCTCCGCCGTAAGGCGCAGGGTGGCAAGCTCCTCCATCGTATATCCCGCCTCACCCTTGCCCGCAAGGGCGGTAAGGATCCGCACGGTATCGTGTGAGCCGAGTAGGTTCATCGTGGCATCGGCGATCCGCTTCGGCATATTGGGCAGCACCTCAAGAAGTGCGTAAGAGAGGCGCTCCGTGGCACCTGCCCGCAGGTATTCGATAAGGCCTGCTCGCAGGGGATAATTCATCACGCCGTCAAGCTGGCGCCCCTCGTAATAGCGCTTCCTTACGCCATAGGCGACCTTGTGCGAGGCATCCTCCCACACCTCGCCAAGGAGGACGGCATCCGGAACAGCCGAGGCGAGCCTTGCCTTGATATCGGTCACAAAATCGTCGGTTAGCTCATCCACAACGTCAAGCCGCAAGCCCCCGATGCCGGTTCGTGCATAGCGGTCGACGATGCCCCCCTCACCGACAAAAAAGCGGCGAAGCGAGGGCGCAGCGGGATCGAGGCGCGGCAGGATATCGATCCCCCACCACGACTCATACTCCTCGGGGTGACGGGAAAAGCGGTACCAGGGATAATAGGGGGAGTCGACCGACTGGTAGGCGCCGAGCGAGGGATAGCGCCCCTTTTTGTTAAAATACACGCTATCCGAGCCCGTATGGTTGAACACGGCATCGAGAACGATGCGGATACCGTAGCGCTCGCACTCGGCGAGAAGGCGCAAAAAAGCCTCCTCACCACCGAACATTTCGTCGATCCTCTCGTAGTCGCCCGTATCGTATTTGTGATTGGAGTAGGCCTCGAAGATCGGGGAAAGATAGAGGCAATTCACCCCGAGGGAGGCAATATCGGGGAGCTTTTCGGCAATGCCGTCGAGTGTGCCGCCGAAGAACTCGTTGTTCTCAAGAGGATCTCCGCGCTTTTTGGGGTAGGCCGGAATGCCCGCCTCCCAATCGGGGTTCAGGATCGCATCGGCGCGGAGGGGCGGATCGCCCGCACGGCGGAAGCGATCGACGAAGACGTGGTAGATGATGCCGCCAAGGAGCCATCGGGGCGGCGGATACTCAAAATGCACCGAAAGCATTTGAAAGCGACGGCCGCCCCGTTCCCTTGAAAACGACAGGCGGCGGCCGTGACCGCACCTTGAGCCGAAAAATTCACCAAAGGGAGAGGTTAGGCGAAAGTCGTAGCGGTAAAGGCCGACATCGCGGCAGGAAAGCTCGACCTCATAGAGGTCGCGTCCCTCCGCAAGCCCTCGGTAGCACATGGGAATCTGCTCCTCCTCCCCCTCGTCAGGGCCGAAGATCAACTCAAGGCGAAGGGCGGCAAGGCGGCGCGGAACCGTTACAAGGAGGCGGAAGCGGGCGCCCCTTTCCACACAGTTTTCATAAAGAGGCCGTCCGCAAAGAAGGAGGCGGCATTCGCCGTCCCCCTCCAAAAGACGCTCCTCGCGGATGTGCAGGCCCTTCATGCATGACCGCCGATCGGCTCGATGTGCCAGATGCGCCCTGCATATTCCCTGATGCTGTTATCGGCCGAGAAGCGCCCGGAGCGCGCAATATTGATAAGCGATCGCCCGGCCGTTTTTCTTGCATCGCAGAAGTCGGAGAGTGCGCGGTCGAAAACGGTGCGGTAGGACTCAAAATCGGCAAGGCACATATAAGGATCGGGAACGCCGTGGCTCGTGCCGATCAGGTATTCCCCGATATGCGAGAAATCACGGCCGCCGATCTTGTGATATAGACGGTCGACAGCGGCGGCAAGACGGGGTGAGGCACGGTAATAGGCGCGCGCCTCGTAGCCCATGCGCCATAGCCCCTCGACCTCACGGCTGTCAAGGCCGAAGGTATACATATTCTCCTCTCCGACAGCCTCAAGGATCTCAACGTTGGCACCGTCCCGCGTGCCGAGCGTCAGGGCGCCGTTCATCATCAGCTTCATACAGCCGGTGCCGCTGGCCTCCTTCCCTGCGAGCGAGATCTGCTCGGAGATCTCGCC
>JAZQVJ010000162.1:0-8231 GCA_045631785.1 Eubacteriales bacterium | reverse complement strand
ACTCGGTCAGAATAAAGGGCTCGTTGACGATATCCTTCACTGTCAGACCATGCTGGCCCGCAAATCTTGAGCTTGCACTCGCAACAAAGTGCATGGATAGCGGCTCCTCCTTGGCGATCACGTAATCCTTCCGATAGGAATGGCTGTCAAGCGTTATGATGACATCGGCCTCGTTGCGATCGAGCATATCAAGCATCACCGAGGTGTCTGCCGTTGTAAACTTGATGGATATCAAGGGATACTGCTTGTGAAATTCCATGTAGTGAGAGTACAGCATTTCTTCACAGACCGAGTCGGGAGCTACGATACGGATATGGCCGCTGCTCTCCTTTTCCGCTGTCATACCCTCCTTCAGCTCATCGGTCAACGCGCGGACCTGATGCGCGTAGGATACCAGCTCATGCCCACGCTCGGTAAGCTTGATCGTGTGATTGATCCGTTCAAACAAAAGGCAGTCAAGCTCCTCCTCCAGCTGCTTGATCTGGAACGAGATCGTTGACTGTGAATAACCGAGCTGCTCGGCCGCCTTTGTGAAGCTCCCAAGCTCGGCTACGTGGATAAAGGTGATCAAATTTCTTAATTCCATCCGGCATCCCCTATAATCGAAAATTTAGATAGTAAATATCAATTCCATTCGTTTGACCGATGACGATATGTATTGTATAATAAAATGGAGAAAAAAGCAAGCCCTTTAGCTCTTTTTGGGGATTTTCATCATCCGGAGGCTTCAAGGGCCGGGCATCGGAGGTTCTGCGACATGCAAAGCGCACAAATTTACACGATCATTGCTCTCTGTATATACGCGGCGGCAATGGCATCGATCGGCTGTATCAGCTACGTAAAATCAAAAACGCTGGATGCATTTTTGGTCGGGGGGAGAAAGATCGGTGCATGGGCGACCGCCTTCGCTTACGGAACCGCATACTTCTCTGCCGTTGTTTTCGTCGGTTACGCGGGACAGCACGGCTGGAACATCGGTATCGGTGCCATTTGGATCGGTATCGGCAATGCGGTGCTTGGCTGCTTGCTTTCCTGGCTCCTGTTTGCGAACAAGACACGGCGGATGACCAAGAAGCTGGATGCAAGAACGATGCCCACCTACTTCGAGAGGAGATATGACTCTAAGGGCATGAAGATCCTCGCCGCGGCGATCATCTTCGTCTTCCTGGTTCCGTATTCTGCTGCCGTTTACAAGGGGCTTGGCTCCTTGTTTAGCGCCATATTCCCGAACGTTGATACCTGGGTATGGATGCTGATCATTGCTTGTCTGACGGGGGTATACCTTGTTGCCGGCGGATACGTTGCTACATCGTACACCGATCTCGTTCAGGGCATTATTATGCTCATCGGCGTTGCTTGCCTCCTGGTTGCCGTTCTCACGCACGATACGGTGGGCGGCATTTCGGGGCTCATCCAAAATCTTGGCAGCTTCGAGTCGCTCCCGGATGATCCCAACCCGATCACCGGGGCCCAGCTGACGAGCATCTTTGGCGGCTCGTCCTTCAAGTTCCTTTGCTTTAACATCATGCTGACGAGCTTCGGTACCTGGGGGCTCCCTCAGATGATCGGCAAGTTTTACGCCATCAAGGATACGGCGGCCATCAAGCGCGGAACCGTTATCTCGACTGTTTTCTGCGTTGTGATCGGCTGTGGTGCCTACCTCATTGGAAGCACCTCCCGCCTTATCCTTGGCGGGAAGCTCCCCGAGGGGGGGATCGACGCGGTGATCCCCGCTGTTCTCTTGGAGGTTCTTGGGGGCAGCACGCTTGGTGTCATCCTGCTTGCCGTCATTATGATCCTCCTGCTTTCGGCCTCTATGTCCACACTGGAGGCCGTGGTCCTGACCTCTGCCTCGGCGGTGGCGGTCGACCTGATCCCCGCCGCAAGCAAGAAGGAGATCCCCGCAAATAAGCAGATGCTCCTCACAAGAATCCTTTGCCTTGCGTTCGTAGCGGTTTCCTTCATCTTTGCCACACAGAACATTCCCATCATCGTCAGCCTGATGTCCTTCTCCTGGGGGATCGTGTCCGGCTGCTTCATCGGCCCTTACATTTGGGGGCTCTTCTCGAAGCGGATCACGAGGATCGGGGCCTACGCAGGTATTCTTTCCGGCCTCCTTACGGTCGGCACAGCAACGCTTGTGATCTCGCTCAACTCCGGCTTTAGCGCTGCGGCAGCCAAATCCCCCGAAATGGGTGTTGCGGCAATGGCAATCTCGTTTGTCATTGTTCCCGTTGTGAGCCTTCTGACGAAGAATACAGACAAGGATCGGGAGAGAGTGGACGAGATCTTCTCCTGCTATACCGAGGAATAGGCTCCTGCCCGTTTGCTGCAGCGGCTCATATCAACAAAATCCCCCCGTTCTGCTGAACGGGGGGATTTTCCCTTAATCAATGCTCATATCGAGCTTAAAGCGCATGATCTTGCGGAGGGTATTCTTGGGGAAATCCTCGGTGCGAACCTTAAGAACTCCGATCTTCTTATAGGAGATCGCGTTCCGGTTATAATCGTCGATGTGCTTTTGGAGGTGGGCGCGGACGTCGGTGATGCCGTTATTCTTCATATAGTCTTCGTCCGGGTAGATCTCGGCAACGATGGCGTTATGCTCAAGACCGCGGCGGCTCTGCCCCTCGTACACAATCACGTCCTGAATGCCGGAGGCGGCAACAAGCTCGCTCTCGATCTCCTCAGGATACACGTTTTTCCCGTTTGAGAGGATGATGAGATTCTTTTTGCGGCCCGTGATCGTCAGGATATTGTCGCGAGAAAGCTTACCGTAATCCCCCGTATGGAAATAGCCGTCGCTATCGATCGCCTCGGCGGTGGCGGCCTCATCCTTATAATAGCCGAGCATCACGTTAGGGCCGGTGACGAGGATCTCACCCTCCCCCTCCTCGTTTGGCTGATCGATACGAACGTGATCGATATCAAGCACCGTGCCTACGCTCCCGGGAACCACGTGGCGGCTGCGGTTAAAGGCAATGATCGGCGCGCACTCGGTAATACCGTAGCCGTTGAGTGTCGAGATACCGATCGCCTCGAAGAAGCTGAGGATCTCCCCATTGATGGGTGCGCCGCCGGAAATGATCATATCAAGGTTGCCGCCAAAGGCATTACGGATCTCGGCAAAGAGCTTTTTTCGGACGTCGATACCCACGCGGCGCATCGCGCCCGAAGCCTTGATCATCGTACGCACGAGCTTTTCCTTGCCCTTTTCCTTGATGTTGGCAAGGATACGGCGGTAAAAGGTTTCAAGATAGAGAGGAACGAGGATCATATGCCCCGGCTTCTCCTGCTTCATTTCCTTAACGATGAAGCGAATACCGGCCGAAATGTAAACCTCGGCACCTATCATCACATGACCGATCAGGAGGGTTGAGGAGCCATAGGTATGGTGAGGCGGAAGAACCCCGATGGTCTTTCGGCGGAAGTCAACGTAGGGGATAACGTCGGCAATATCCTTGAGAATGTTATGCTGAGAAAGCATTACGCCCTTGCCCTTCCCCGTTGTTCCCGAGGTGAAGACGAGGAGGGACATTTTATGTACGTCAAGCACCGGCGCATGGTAAAGGCCGGGATCGGCGGCGTATGCCTCCTGCCCCGTTTCCATGAGCGAGGAAAGGGCAACGGCCCCCTCGGCTTCCCCACCGAGGGCAAAGAGGGGTACCTCTCCGTCAAGCGCCTCGCAAACGGCTCTGCCCTTCTCAATACAGTCTGCATCAACGATCACGAAGGCGGCATCGGCGCGCTTGGACGTTCCGGAAAGCTCCTCGCCCGACCACTCGCGGTCGAGAGGAACCAACACGCCGCCGGCACAAAGCACGGAATAATAGGTGAGCGCCCATTCGTAGGAAAGCTTGCCGATGAGGACGACGTGGCGCCCCTCGGCTCCGCGCAGGCGCAGGGCAGTGGTCAGCGCACGCACGTCATCACGCAGCCTCCCGTATCCAAGGCGAACGACCTCGGGCTGTGCGGCATGGGGATTCAGGGCGTAGGAAAACGCCACACGGTCGGAATACTCCACCGCCGCCCATTCCAGCAGCTCTCTTACGTCATTAAACTCGCGTTTCTCACGCAATTTCTCTTTTTTCATGTCATCTCTTCCTTTGCCAAATCAATTCGATGAGCCTTTTGTTGAAAAATCAACAATCGCATTTTAGCATAAATTCGTTGTTTTGTCAACACCTTTCTTTTGGCAAAGGCAGAGCGAGAGGGCGCGGTATGAAAAAAAGGGCGCGGAGCGCCCCTTAAAAAATGCCGGTGAGGAAGATCTCAATTCCTATAAGGATAAGGATGCACCCCCCAAGGATCTCGGCCTTGTGCGAGAAGCGAGTCCCGAACTGCCGCCCGAGAAAAACGCCAAGGGCGCATACACCAAAGGTAACGGCAGCAATGATAGCGGTGCAAAGAAACGCCGGAAGAAAATCGTAATCGGCGATCGTGAAGCCCACCGACAGGGCGTCAATCGAGGTGGCGATCGCCTGGATCATCAAGGCGGTGATTCCCAGTGAGCGCAATTCGCAGGCATCCCCCTCGCAGGTATCGTGGAGAGCCTCCCACACCATTTTCCCACCGATGTATGAGAGCAAAACGAGCGAGATCCAAGGGATAAGACGCTCAAGCCACGAGAACCACCGAAGCACGGTATGGACAAAGCCCCAGCCAATAAGGGGCATCATCCCCTGAAACAGGGCAAAGGTGGCGGCGATCAAGAGCATCTTGCGGCGCTTCATATGCGGCTCGGCGAGGCCATCGGCCAAGGAAACCGAGAAGGCATCCATCGCAAGGCCAAGGCCAAAAAGGATGCTGTTCAGGAAAAACATAAAATCAAGCTGCATGGTGACGTCCCCGGAAAGATCCGTTCCTTTCACTTCATAAAAATAGAGACTCATACGCGAAAAGACTATTCCTTCGCATATGAGTCTCGCAAATTAAAGCAAGCCAGGCACAAGGCCAGTATGTTGACTTGCTGCGACACGCGCTTGCTACTCCCTCACGGATGTAAGACGGTATAAGTATAACAGGAAAGGCCAAGTTTGTCAAGGGGTATGGAGGGAGAATTCACCGCATCATTCGACCTTTGCCGTGAATAGCCCTCTATGCCCGTCGGAGGAATTCTCGGTATTCAAAGGGGATCGGACCGAGCCGCCGTTGCCGCAGAAAGCAAAAACGGCAGCCGTGTTACCAAAATAGAGGTCGCCTCCGGAACGATCCCTTCAAATATAAAAAAAGCAAAGTTTTGTTTATATTCCAACTGTTTTGGCGTATGCGTCATCAAATTTCATCTTCTTCCGGCGTGGCATGGATATCCTCGCCGCCGTCAATCCCCAGATCATTGCCGAGGATCGCGCCGCGGATCACGGCGGCGCCGCCAAAGCGATGCCGCAGATCGTCTACGGCTGCCTCAAGGCGCCCGGTCTTCTCACGTCTCCTGTCGCGCTCCTCATCGAAAAATCCAAGCTGATCCCCCTCATCCCCGAGAACCAGGTTCATCGCGGTCACGGTGAGCATGCGGATCGGCTTCCCCTGTCCCCATTCGGCGTCGACGAGTGAAAGGGCGGTCTCGGCGATCTCACGCCCAAGGTCCGTGGGGGGATCCACAGCGCGCTGACGGCTGATGCTGCGGAGGGCAGGATCCTTGATCGTGACCGACACCGTCCCCGCGCGAAGGCCGCGATGGCGCAGGCGCTCCCCGATCTGCTCGGCGAGGACAAAAAGACCGAGGCGGATCTCCTCTCTCGTCGTGATGTCATGGCGGAAGGTCATCCCGTTACCGACGCTTTTGACCTCGGGGGTGGCACCGGGAGGGATCACCGGGCTATCGTCCTCCCCCCGTGCCGCAGCGCGGAGCTGCTCGCCAACCCTCCCAAGGCGCGCGGTGAGGAAGGCGGGGGATGCCTCGGCAAGGTCGCCGATCGTACGGATACCCGAGGCGCGCAAAAGGGCGGCCGTGCGCTCTCCGACAAAGAGCATGTCCTCAACGGGAAGGGGATAGAGGATATCCCTGTAATTCTCCCTCCCGATATAGGTGATGGCATCTGGCTTTTTGTAGTCGCTGCCGAGCTTCGCATACGTCTTATTGAAGGAAACCCCGATCGAAACCGTGATGCCGATCTCCTCCTTGACGGCGGCACGGATCCTCTCGGCGATCTCCACTCCACTGCCGAAAAGGGCGCGGCTCCCCGTGACGTCCAGCCACGATTCGTCAATGCTGAACGGCTCGTAGATGTCGGTAAAGCGGGAATAGATCTCGTTGACGGCGCGCGAGATGCGTGCATACTCACCGTGGTGCGGGGGAACGATCACAAGCCCCGGGCATTTGCGGCGAGCGCTATACACGGTCTCGGCCGTTTTGATCCCGAATTTCTTGGCCGGCTCGTTCTTTGCCAGAACAATGCCGCGCCGATCCTCAACGCTGCCGCAGACAGCCATCGGCACATGCCAGAGCGAGGGATCTTTCAGGCACTCGACCGAAGCAAAAAAGCTGTTGCAGTCACAGTGCAGGATCACTCTGTCCTTCATATCACTCCCCCACAAGCGGAAGCGTGAAGGTAAAGGCGCAGAATTCGCCCTCACGGCTCTCAAGCGCCAGCCTTTCCTTGTGGGCCTCCATGATCGCCTTTGCAATATAAAGCCCAAGGCCCGCCCCGGTCTTATCAAGACTGCGGCTCTTATCACTCTTATAGAAGCGGTCGAAGACGAAGGGGATGTCAGCCGCCGGGATGCCCTCGCCCTCGTTATACACTGTGACCGAGATCCTGCGCTTCCCCATAGCGGTGATGGTGATGCTGAAGGTACCGCCCTCACGTGCGAATTTGATGGCATTATCGCACAGGTTGTAAAGCACCTGATGAATGGCATCCTTATCGCCGCGCACGAGAATATTATCGGCATCGGCCGAAAATTTGACCTCAAGCCTCTTCTTGTCAATGCGCTGCTCGTTGGAAATCAGGATAAGGCGCGCCATCTCGCAGATGTCAAAGGATGCAAAGTTAAATTTACGTGTCCCCGATTGCAGGCGGGAAAGGTCGAGAAGCTCCGTGACCAGGCGGGACAGGCGCCGCACCTCCTCCGCGATCACGCCGAGATAATAATCCCGCTTTTCCTCGGGGATGGCGCCGCCCGTGATCCCCTCGACAAAGCCGAGGATGGTGGTCATGGGGGTACGCAGATCGTGCGATACGTTGGAGATGAAGGAGTTACGCATCGTTTCCAGCTGCTCAAGCGAGTCGGCCATCTGGTTGAAGGCGGTGCCGAGCTCAGCGATCTCATCGTTACCGCGGACGGTCACCCGGCGATCGAAATGCCCCTTGGCAAAGCGCTTGGTGACAACGCTCATCTCACGAAGCGGCCCGGCAAGGCGCTCACAGAAGATATAGAGAATGACAAGGGCGCCGAGAACGATCCAAAGGCTGGAAAGGAGGACGGTGCGCGTGAGAACCCGCGTAAGCACCCCCTCGCCCTCCACAGTGGAAAAGGCAACGACGGTACCGAGAACGGCATCCCCATGCCCGTGCAGGGCATACGCCGAAGCGACACGCGAAGGCTCCCCCTCAAAGAGGGCGGCCTCGGTCGAAGAAAAGCTGCCGGTGCTTTGTGCCTCGCCCCATATGCCGTACAGTAGCTTTTTGCCCGAATAGTCGGCAGGTGCGGTGCTACCGTCCGCCGCTAAAAGGACGGTGCCGTCGGTATCGCAAAGAAGCAGAACGGTATCCTCGGTATTCGAGAGGAAGGCGCGGTAGAGTGACGAGAGAAACTGCTGCCTGCCGCTAATATACGCGGAGAGGCTTGCCTGTGACGAAAGACCGAATTCATTTTCGGTCAGGGTGGCGGCAGCGCTTGCCGTGCGGTCGGTATCCTCCTCGCGCCGGCCAAGCTCGTAATTCCCCGCAAAGTTTGAAAGAATGGCGGAGAGGATCAAAAAGCTGACGGTGAGAACGAAGGCGATCGTGACGAGGAGCCTTGCAAAAAGACTTCGAAACATTTTTTGCACTCCACTTGCAATTTATCGCTTTATATGCTATATTATATACGATAATGATTTCAAAGTCAATCGGTGTGCCGAAAACTCGGTGCATATTTGACGGAAACGAGGAAAAGCTTGAGCAACGATACGAATTTTGTCACCCGCTTTGCGCCGAGCCCCACGGGCTATATGCACATCGGCAATCTGCGCACCGCGCTTTACTCCTACCTGATCGCGCGCCACAGCGGCGGCCGCTTCATCCTCC
>JAZQVJ010000161.1:0-3860 GCA_045631785.1 Eubacteriales bacterium | reverse complement strand
GCTCGGCCAGCGTGCGGCGTTCCTCGGAAAGCGTTTCAAGAAGGCGGTCAACGCCCACGGCGATCTCGTCCTCGGGTACCGAAAGAGCCACCGAAACGGCATGCACGCGCTCCTGCTTTTTTCGGTAATCGGCGAGAGCATCGGGCCCCACCGCGATATGCAGACGGACGCCGCCCTTATAGTTCATAGCGGAGATGATCTTCAAAAGCCCCACCTCACCCGTCGCGGCCACGTGCGGCGCACAGCAGGCGCAGAGATCGACACCCTCGATTTCAACGAGGCGCACGCCCTCGGCAAGGGTGAGCTTGGAACGGTAGTCGAGCGAGGCAAGCTCCTCGGGGCGGGGGTAGAGGATACGCACGGGGCGGTTCTCACGGATCACACGGTTCGCGGCCTCCTCGGCGGCGGCCAGCTCCTCGGCTGCGAGGGGGAGGTCAAGATCGAGCGTGACCTCCCGGTCGCCAAGGTGAAAGCCAACGTTTGTGGCGCCGTAGAGGGTGTGGAGCATGCCCGAGAGGATATGCTCGCCCGTATGCACCTGCATGTGACGGCGACGGCGGGCGGCATCGAGGCATCCCGTGACACGGGCGCCAACGGCAAGAGGGGCGTCGGTCAGATGATGCACCTCGTCGCCTCTCTTGAGGACGTCAAGCACCGTCGCACCGCCCAGCGTGCCGCGATCGGCCCCCTGCCCGCCCTCACAAGGGAAAAAGGCCGTGCGGTCAAGGAGGACGGAATAGCCCCCCTCGACCGTCTCGCAGGCGCGGACGGTCGCAGAAAACTCAAGGACTGCGGGAGCGAGATCGTAAAGCGTTTCTGTCATAAGCGCTCCTTATAAGGTCATATCCCGAGCAGGCCCTTCGCAAGCCCGAAGTAGACGAGAAGCGAAACGGCATCAACAAGCGTTGTGATAAAGGGGCTGGCCATCACGGCCGGGTCCAGCCCGAGGCGCCCCGCAAGGATCGGCAGGCTGCAGCCGATGAGCTTGGAGGCAACCACGGTGGCAGCGAGGGTAAGACTGACAACGAGGGCTACCGTCAGCGTCACGGCCTCGTTCCCCATAAGAAGTCCGTCAATGAGCAGCACCTTGCCAAAATTAACAACGGCAAGCGACACGCCGCAAAGCAGTGCCACGCGCAGCTCCTTCCAAAGGACCGAAAGGATATTGCGGTACGTCACCTCACCCAGCGACAGACCGCGAATGACGGTGACAGAGGCCTGGCTGCCCGAGTTGCCCCCCGTGCCCATCAGCATGGGAATGAAGGATGTGAGGACCACCGATGCGGCGAGGGCGCTCTCAAACGAGGTGATGATAAGCCCTGTGAAGGTGGCGCTGAGCATCAGCACAAGCAGCCACGGAATACGTGAGCAGTAAATCGAAAATGCCGACTGCCGCAGATACGGGCGCTCGTCGTTCACCGTCATGGCGGCCATCTTGGCAAAGTCCTCCTCGACCTCCTCGGAGAGGACCTCAATGGCGTCATCGACCGTGATGATGCCGACAAGGCGGCCGTCGCCGTCCACAACGGGGAGAGCGAGGAAGTTGTACTTATCGAAAAGGCGGGCCACGGCCTCACGCTCATCACCCGTGCCAACCGAGATCACATTCTCCTCCATCATCTCACCCACCGTTTTATCGAGGGGGGAAATGAGGAGCATACGCGCCGTGACAATGCCAAGCAATCGGCGGCGGTTGTCGGTCACGTAGCAGGTGTAAATGGTTTCCTTATCAATAGCGACCGTGCGGATATGGTCGAGGGCCTCGGCCACCGTCATCGAAGCACCGAGGCGGACGTACTCGGTCGTCATCATGCTGCCGGCGCTCCCCTCGGGATACTTCAGCAGCTCGTTGACCGAACGGCGCATCTCGGGTGTGCAATTCTTCAGGATACGCCGCACAAAATTGGCGGGCATCTCCTCAAGAAGATCCACGGCATCGTCCGAATACAGCTCGTTAAGAACCCTCGCAAGCTCTTCATCACTGAAGGCCTCCACAAGGGCGCGGCGGTCATCGGTCCCAAGCTCGACAAGCACCTCGGCGGCCGTTTCCTTACCGAGCAAGCGGTAAACGATCAGGCGCTCCTCAACCGCAAGGTCGGGAAAGAGCTGAGCAATATCGTGGGGCTGCTCCTCCGCAAGGCGCTCTCTGAGGGCGGTATGACGCCGTTCGGAAAGCAGGGCGCGGAGCATCTCAAGAAGCTCGGTGTTTTCATTCATTTTTCTGTCCTCCGTTTCAAGTTTTCCTCAAAAAGCGCGGACGAAAACAAAAAGGCAACAAAAGACAAGCCGCCCTTTGTTGCCAGGGAGAGGTCTTGCCTTTACAGTTCCGTTACGGTATGGCACGGCAGGCTATGCCGCACACCAAAAGGTCGCCCTATATCGTTTATGCCGCGGTCAGTACTTCGCGCACTACTGCCACATAAATCCACCGTGCCTCACCTCTCTTTACTCATTTTTTCTCAGTATAGCACAACGCCCCTTATTTGTAAAGAGATGCGCGGAGATTTTTTGTCGGTGAGAGCAGGAGGGCACAAAAAAACGCTTGGCGCGGGCGCCAAGCGTTTTTCTCATGCCGAGGTCCCCTGCCTACGCCCCCTGAGGGCGCGCACGGCAAAAACGGCACCGTAGGTCAGAACGGCGAGAGCCACGATCGTGGCCCCCGAGGGGATCTCAAAGTAAAAGGCGACGACAAGCCCCGCTACCGCAAAGGCCGCCGAAAGGCCAGCCGCCGTCAGCATACGGGGGAGGAGGCGGCGCGAGAGCATCGCGGCGGTGGCGGCAGGCGCCGAGAGAAGCGCGATGGCAAGCATAATGCCTGTCACGCGAAGGAGGACCACCACCGAAAGGGCGATGAGGCCGAGGATGAGAAGCTCGAGAATGCGGACGGGAAGCCCCGACACCGCGGCGAAGGTTTCGTCAAAAAGGTAGGAGCGCAGGTCCTCGTAGAGCATAAAGAACAAAAGCACCACAAGAGCCGTCACCCCCAGCATCAGCCGAAGGTCGGCCGACGTGACGGTAAGAATGTTGCCGAAGAGATAGGAATTGAGGTCGGGGGGATAACCGGGAGCGAGGGCCACAAAGACGATACCCGCCGCCATACCGAGCGACCAGAAGAGCGAAATGAGGACGTCGGTCTTTGCCATGCTTTTTCGGCGGAGCGCCCCGATGCCGAAGGCGGCACCGAGCGAAAACAGGATGGCGCCGAGAAGCGGCGAGAAGCCGCAGAGGTAGCCGAGGCCCACGCCTCCGTAGGCAGTGTGCGCTACGCCGCCACTCATCATGACGAGCCGCTTTTCCACGATGATAACGCCGACAAGTCCGCAAAGGATACCGGCAAGCAGGGCGGCGACGAGGGCGTTCTGCATAAAGCGGTATTCGAGAAAGGCTTCAATGACAGTCATGGCAATCGCATCCTCCCTTCCCGTCGTGAGTGCGCAAAACGCGGTGGGGCGCGCCGTGGGCGATAAGGTCCACCGGGCACCCGTACATCGCGGTGGAGACCGCCTCCGAGATCTCGGGCTCACCGTGGTAGACCAAGGTGTGTGAAAGGCAGGCAAGGCTCGTGACCGAGGAGGACACGGCCAGCATATCGTGCGTGACCATCAGGACCGTCATCCCGCGGCGATTGCGCTCGGAAAGCAGCTCGTAGATGCGGGCGCGCGTGGCAGGATCGACGCCCGAGGTCGGCTCGTCCAGCAGGAGGATCTCGGGGGCTTTGGCAAGGGCGCGCGCGAGGAGCATCCGCTGGAATTCGCCCCCCGAAAGCTCGGAAACGAGGCGGTCGGCAAAGCCCGAAAGCCCGACCTCATCAAGCACAGCTTCAGCCCCCGTGCGCTCGGCACGGCCGAGATGGCGGAAGG
>JAZQVJ010000160.1:0-1016 GCA_045631785.1 Eubacteriales bacterium | reverse complement strand
CTCCGCGTCCCGCACTCGCCCGCGTCGCTGTCGCTAGCGTGCTGGGTCCGCTTCGGCGGGGCGCGCCCGTCGCCGCTTCGCGGGCCCAGTCCGGCCGACACGGCCCAAGCTGGGCCCGGGCCGCCTAGCCTCCGGCCGGGGCTCTCTCGCTTCTCCCGTGTGCGCGCTTCGCGCTCCGTGGTCGCCGCTGGCGCCGCGTTCCCTTTGCTACGGTCTCCGGCCGTCTGCGGGCTTCCTGTCGGTCGCCCTTGCGTCGCTCCGCCCTTGCTCCGGTTCCTTGCGTCGCGCGCCCCTTCCTCTCGGCTGGCCCCCTTCGGGGCTTCGGGCCCGGCTTCCTCCTGCCCCGGGGCCGTAGGCGGCCGTTGGCCGCCTTTTTCCGGCCTCTGGCCCCGGGGCGGCTTGCTGCGCGCGTGCTTGCGCCCGCTTGCTTTTTCTCCGCGCCTGTCGGCTTGGGGACCCCCCCCTTTCCTCCCCGCTCCTTTCCCCCAGCGGGGGAAAGAAGTGCGCCGGGCCTGATAGGCGGGCCTGCGGGCCCCCGCCGTTCCGGCGGCTCCCCCGGAGTTGGTTTGGCTGCCGTCGCCCGGCGGCTTCCATTGTAGCAGCGCCGCAAGGGTTCCCTTCGGCTGCCGCCCTTGCTGGCGCCGCTGCAATTTTTGTCAGCGCCGGGGCTTGACAGCCTCGAACGGATGTGCTATTATGGTTATGCCGGGCCTGACCGGGTGCGCGTGACGCACTCCACCGCGCAAGCGGCGTCCACGGCCAGCCAAGAAAGCTACACTCTGGCGAGTGTGGCTTTCTTTTTTTGCTTCCGGCCGCTCCACTGCGCCCAGCTTTTCTCGCAGCACTCCGACAAACCCGGGCCCGGTGGCCCTTGCCGCGCAACGATTTTTTTCCTGTTGACAATCCCTAAATTGTCAACCGATTTTTCCTGGTCAAAATGTGATAGGCTGATATTTACTTGATATACGGCAAAAAGCTGGGCCATATAGCCCAGCTTTTCCCGAACATTTCGGCAG